>NZ_JHUK01000003.1 GCF_003263355.1 Candidatus Phytoplasma oryzae
TTTAAAATTTAATAATTTATATATAAATTTTTTTAAAAAACCTTATGATTTTATTATTTTTTTCTGTATAATTTTAATTGTGCTTTTATTTATTATAATTATTAAAAATAATACTTATTATTTTTAAATAAAAAAATCGACGTTGCGATCGTCGAAAATTTTTATTATTTCTATTTTTTTATTTCATGAAAGTTTCAAGTTGAATAATAGAATCTCTTAATTTTGTTGTGTCATCTTTTATTTTGTTAATATCAGTTAACAAAACGTCTATTTTTTCTTTTAATGTCATTTTTTTATTTCTTTCTAATTTTAATTTTGTTAAATTTAAATAAAATTATATAAATTTAAATAAAAAATTTAAATTAAATTTGAAAAAAATATTTTTTTTGACAAGATATTTTTTTCTAAAAAAAATACTTATCATAAAAAATTATATATTTTTTTTTAGAAAATTTTTAATTTTTTTATTAATAAAAGAATTAATACAAAGACTTTTAAAATTATTAAGGACTTTTTGATTATTTTTTAATAAATAAATTTAATTAAATTTAAAATTAACAAAAAAATATTTCATTATTGCTAAAATAAAAAGAAACTCCAATTTTTTATTTTCTTTTTTTCTAAATATTTTAAACTTTTATAATTTATCTTTTTTATCCATTTAATTTTAAGAATAATTAATTTCAAATATAACAATATAATAATGTAATTTTTTATCTTATAATTTGAAAAATTAAATATTTACATAAAATGTATATTAATTTAGTTAAAAAAAATAAAAATTCATAATTAAATCGAAAAAATTTATTTTATTTTTTATTTTTTTAATATAAACTCATTTCTGTTAAATATTTTTGATATTTTTATTACTTTAAAATTTTTAAATTCTTTATTTTATAAAAAATTTTTTATATTTGAATATAATAAAATAAAAAATTAAAAAAATATTAAAATTATGAAAAAATATAGACGAAAAAATTATTAATTAAATTTAAAAAAAAATAATGATTATTCATTATTTTTTTTAAATTTACAATAACTTTTATATGTAAGTAAATCAATCAAATAATTAAAAATAATTACAAAAACAAAAATTATGAAAAAAAATAATTTATTTATTTTTATTTCTTCTTTATGAAACAAATTTAAAAAAAAGTTAATATAATATTTAATAAAAAATAACAAAGTAAGAAACATAAAATAAGTTATCATTGAATTAATGATTATAAAATATTTTTCCTTTTTTCCATAATTAATATGTTGTTTAATTTTCCACAAATTAATTTGGGATGATGGAAAAATAGCAAAAACCATCAAACTATATAAAATACATGTAATAGAATAGATAAAACTAATTTTTAATAACATTTTCATTTCTTTTTTGACAAGAAAAACATAATCTTTCTCAGAAATAAAGTTTTTTAATAAATCATATTGTAATAAATCCACAAAAGAAATAATAACATAAAAACTCAAAATTATTCCTAAAAGAAAATGGATATATTTCAAAACAATTTTTTTAATATTTTTTTTATTAATTTTATTTGAGTTTAATTCTTTAACATTTTTTTGTTTATTATTTTGATCCATCAATGAAACATTCTCCTTTTTTATTATTATTTTATTTTCTAAAATTTAAAATAAATAAATATAAAATAGCCTAAAATATTTTTATTCTACAATATTTTTGATTTTTTAAAAAAATTATTTCTTAAATTAAAAAACAAATAAAAGATATTTAAATTATAAATATTCAAATAATATTTAAAAAAAATAAATCTTCAAAAAAACATAAAGTAAAAATTATTCTAAGTCAGTAAAAACAAGCAAACAAGTATAATAAAAAAATAAATATTAAATAAAAAAATATTATCTATCAAAAAAATAATTTAAAATAATAAAATAAAAAAATAATAACTTTCTTTTTAAAAGAAACTAACATATCTTCCTTATCTTAAAAATATTATAATAACAATCTAACTAGAATAAGTATATGATTAAAATACATTATATCTCAATAATAAAAAAATTTAACTTAAAATATATTCAACTGATATTTTTTAAAGATACAATTTTATTATATCGTATTATAATAACAATATAGATACAAATATATTTTTTTAAAAATTTTTTTATCTAAATATAATGAATAAGTTTTAAAATTTGAAAAATTATCTTTTTAATTTGTTTAAATCTAAAATAAAAGATTTTTGTTTTGTTTTTAATATTTCAAAAAATTTTTTTTAAAATTCATAATTAATATTTAAATTAATAGCATTCAATTTGTTTTTTTGAAACTAATATTTTTATAATTTGAATTTATAATATTTTAATATATCTTTCTTTAAGAAAAATAAATTTTTAGTTAAATTTTAAATTTTGAAAAAATAAATAAATAAAGAAGTTTTTTGAAATCTTTCTGTTCTTATTAAAAGAACTAAATAAATAAATTACTTATTATTTGTCTTATTTTTTATTTTTGTTTTTTCACAAAATAACTTATTAATAATATTAATAATGAATAAAGAAAAAAGATATAGCCTCTTCTTCTTTTAGGTTAAATGATAAAATAGAATTAAAATTATACAAGCCGGATAAAACAAAAAAGTTTTTATTTATCTACTACTTAACTTATTCAAGAGAATATTATTTTAATATTTTAAAAGATCTAACATTAACTTTAAATAGTAAATTAAACATTAATTCTTTAGAAGAATTAAAAAAAATATAAAATAATAAAAATTAAAGCGTCACTTAATTTTGGTTTTTTTCATGATTTTGTAGGAATAGGATCTCAAAATAAAATTGAAAAACAAAAAAAATAATTATCACTTCAATATTTTTAAATGAATTAATAGCCCAAAAAGAAGATAATATAGTAATTTTAAACAAAAAAGAAATAAAAAATATTAACTAAAACGAATTATATACATCATATTAATTTTTTTGTCCAAATAGTGCCTTAAGTTCATATATTAAAATGCAGAAAATCTTTTTAACGTTTTAATGAATTTATAAATAATTCCTAAACCTGTAAGTGAAATTAATAAATATTATATTTCTATACGTTTATTTTTCACAACCTTTTCTTTTGTAAAACCACAATTATTTTTTGAAGATAAATTTTCTTTAGATAAAATTCATTTTATCAAAAAATAATGTTAAAAAATTTTAAGTAATCTATTATTTTTGTTTTTTTCATTAATTTTAGTTTTTATTATTTATTTTTTAAAAAAATAAAAAAATTTTGTCAATACTAATTTGACCAAATCTTATTTCCAATTCTAATAGGATATTTTATAAAAAATCTATTTGCTTCTTTTAAACTTTTAATTAAAATTTCAATATCTTCTTCATTATTATGAATACCAATAGAAATTCTGATTGTATTTTTACTATTAATTATTTTTAAGGCTAAATCAGCGCAATATTGTCCTGTTCTTATATAAACATTATTTTTTGCTAAAAAAGTTTCTAAATCATGAACATGAATATTTCTGTAATTGCAAAGAATAATATTATTTTCAGCATTAGGATTTAAAATGTCAATATTTTTTATTTTTTTTAAATTTTCTGTAATTTTTGATACTAAAAATTTATTATGATTTTGAATTTTTTCAAAACCTATTTTCTCTATAAAATCTAAACTTTTTTTAAAAGCTATAATACCACTAATATTAGGAGTTCCAGTTTCAAATTTAAAAGGATATTTTTTAAAAAAAAATTTTTTTTTAAATATTTTTTCAACATTCATACTTCCTACAAAAAAAGGTTCAATTTTATTTAAAAATTTTTTTTTACCAAAAAGAACTCCTACTCCGAAAGGGCCATACATTTTATGTGCGGAAAAAGCCATAAAATCAACATTAATGTTTTTAACATTTATTTTTTTATAACTCATTGATTGTGCAGCATCTAAAATAACTAAAGCTTTTTTAGTATGAGCTAATTGAGTAATTAATTTTATAGGAGTTTCGTAACCTAAAACATTAGAAATATGATGCAAAACTACAATTTTAGTTTTATCAGAAATAACTTTTTTAAAATTTGAAAAAGTTATTTTATTATTTTTATCTAAAGGAATAAAAACTAATTTAGCTCCTTTTTCCTTAGCAATTCTCATCCAAGGGAATATTGAAGAATTATGTTCTAATTGAGAAGTTATTATTTCATCTTTCGGTCCTATTTTATTTCCTAAAATATTTGATATCATATTTAAAGATTCTGTAGTTCCTTTTGTAAAAATAACTTCTTCAGGATAAGAATTAATAAAAAAAGCAGTTTTTTTTCTAGTTTCTATTAACAAATTATAAACTTCCTGAGATAAAACACCTACATTTTTAAAACTCATACCATTAAAATTATAAAAATCATTTATAGAATCTATAACTATTTTCGGTTTTAAAGAAGTTGCTGCCGAATCAAAGTAAGCTATTTTGGGATTTGTTTTAAAAATAGGGAATAAAGATCTAAAAAAATTATTTTTCATATAATAAACCAACTTTTAACAAAATTTTAAAAATAAAAATAATAATTTCTTTATAAAACTGAATTAATAATTTTATTGACTCTTTCGTTTATTTTCTGTGTTTTTTGTTCTTTATAATCTTCAAAATCAATACATGGATGAACAAAAACTTCTATTTTTTTTTTTCTAAACCAACATTTGCCTATCATATCTGATGAACCCTTAATAGAAACAGGAAGGATAGCAGATTCACTTTTTAAAGCTATTTTAAAAGAACCTTCTAAAGAATCAATAATTTTATCATTTTTCTTATTTTTTCTACCTCCTTCGTGAAAAATAACTATACTTAAAAAATTTTTCTTAATTTTATCTATAGTTTTCATGATATTAATAAATGTTTCTCTATTATCTCCTCTAACTATTTGCATACAATCTAATGAATTAAAACAAAAACCTAAAAAAATACCTAAAAAACCATTGTAAAGACTATTTTTAGGAGAAAAAGTAATAGTTCTAGGAAAAAAATAAGCTAAAATAAAAGGATCAAAAAAAGATTTATGATTAGAATAAATAACTAATTGGCCTTTATCTGGAATATAATGTTTATTATAAACTTTAATTTGAATTCGAAAAAATTTAATTATTAATTCTGAAATACTAGATAAAACTTTCTTTTTAAAAGGATGATTTGGTTCTAATTTTTTCATTATAAAAACACAAAATAAAAAAATAAAAAAAATAAAAATCCATGAAAAAATAATACTTAAAATAACTTTTAAAAAAAATAATATAACTTTATATGTCAAAAAAGAGGCAAAATAAGAACAAAAATTGTTTAATCCGAAAAATAAAAAAAATAAAAATAATATAATAAAAAAAATGATAAAAAACATATTTTTACTTCCTTTTATAAGTAACGAAAATTAATTCATTGGATATTTTTTTTTTAATTATAATAAAATCATTGTAATTAACAATAGGAAAAAATTTATTACCTTTGTATCTTCTTAAAATATGAGTTATAAACATTATTCCCACAAATGACAAAGATTGTTCATAAATTTGACTTCCTCCGATAATTATAATATCTTTTTGATTTTTAAATATTTTTTTCAAAAAAAAATTTAAATTTTTAATTAAAAAAATTTCTTCATCTTTATTATGTAAAAAATCAATATTTGTTTTAAAACTAGCAACATATATTTTTCTAAAAGGTAATTTTTTATTTTTATAATATTTTTTTAAAGAAAAATAAGTTTTTGAACCCATTAAAACATCTTTGTTAAAAGTTTTTTTTTTAAAAAAAAGAATATCTTCAGGATAATGCCATGGTAATATATTTTCATGCCCAATTAACGAATTAGAATCAAAAGCAACTATTAAAGAAATCATATTGCTATTTCACCTTTTAAAAAATTATGTGGATTATAATTTTTTAAAACAAAATCACAAATTCGAAAATTATCTATTTTTTTAATATTCGGGTTTAAAATAATTTTAGGTAATTTTTTAGGTTTCCTTTGGATTTGGATTTTAATTTGATCTAAATGATTAGAATAAATATGAGCATCTCCTGATGTATGAATAAATATATTAGGTTTTAAATCAGTAATTTGCGCTATCATCATAAGTAATAAAGAATAAGAAGCAATATTAAAAGGTAATCCTAAAAAAACATCTGCACTTCTTTGAAAAAGTTGTAATGAAAGTTGATTTTTATTTACATAAAATTGCATTAATACATGACAAGGCGGCAAAATCATTTGTTTTATTAATGGAACATTCCAAGCTGAAATCAATAATCTTCTAGAAAAAGGATTTTTTTTAATTTCATCAATAACTTCTCTTAATTGATCAATTCCGGAAAAATCACGCCATTGCTTTCCATAAATAGGGCCTAAATTACCATGTTTATTTGCAAATTCTGGATTTTCTTTTATTTTATTCACAAATTCTATTAAAGTTTCACCTTTAAAATATTTTGTTTTAATATATTTTTGATATGGCCATTCATTCCAAATTTTAACATTATTTTGGACTAAATAACGAATATTAGTATCTCCTTTAATAAACCATAATAATTCATGAATAATAGAATTTAAATGTATTTTTTTAGTAGTCAATAAAGGAAAACCATTGTTCAAATTGAAATGCATTTGATAACCAAAAATACTCTTTGTAATAATATTTGTTCTATTTTGTCGAAAAACTCCTTTTTTAATTATAAATTGACATAAATCTAAATATTTCTTCATGTTATATTATCACTTTCTTATTTTTTTTAAAATAATTTTTTTAAAAAATGGCGGAAGAAAAGGGATTCGAACCCTTGCATCTTTTTTAAAGATCTACATATTTTCCAAACATGCCTCTTCGACCACTTGAGTATTCCTCCTATTTAGAAAAAAATAATATTTATCACATGATGAAGTTTATTTAAAATTATTTTAGTCAAATTTTTTCTCTAAATATGTTAAATTTAATAAATTATTAAAAAAATATAATATCTTAAATATTTTGATTTTTTTTCAATAAAAAGACATCTTTTGCAATTATTACTTCTTCATTTGTAGGAATTATCATAACTTTAGTTTTAGAATTTATATCAGAAATTATTTTTTCTTCACTTGTATTATTATTTTCGTTTGATTTATGATCTAAAAATATATTTAATACTGATAAACGTTTAACAATTTCTTTTCGAAAAAAAGAAGAATTTTCTCCTATACCTGCAGTAAATATTAAAATATCCGCACCTTCTAATAAAACATAAAAACTAGCGATATAATCAACTATTCTTTTGATTTGAATATTAAATGCTAAAATAGATCTTTTATGATTTTGAAAAATCTTTTTTTCTAAATCTCTTGCATCATTTGAAATACCTGATATACCTAAATAACCAGATTTTTTATTTAATTCCTCAATGACTTCTTTAGAAGTTTTATTTTCTTTTTCTGATATAAAATTAACTATAGTAGGATCAACATTGCCGCTTCTAGTCCCCATAGGTACTCCTTCTAAAGGTGTTAAACCCATAGAAGTATCTATTGATTTACCATCTTTAATAGCAGCTAAAGAAACTCCATTTCCAGCATGACAAACAATTAATTTTAAATTTTTATTTTTAAAAATTTTTTCCACTCTTTCAGTAATATACCTATAAGAAATACCATGTGCGCCATATTTTCTTATTTTATATAATTCATACCATTTATAAGGAGTAGCATATAAAAAATTTTGTTCTTCCATTGTTTGATGAAAAGTAGTATCAAAAACACCTACTTGTAAAACTTCAGGTAAAATTTTTTTAAATAATTTAATACTTAATATATTTATCGGGATAGAATTATGACGTTTAACCGTATATAGATGACGGATTTATTATCATAAGCCCCCCACACCACCGGACAAGCAAGTTTCCAAGCATCCGGCGGTTGTATAAACTAAAATGAATTAAACATAAAAAATGATTTGATTCACTGTCACAGAAAATTTTTTATTATACCTTCTAGTAAAATGACTGTTAAACTAAAAAACCTTCTTTTTGCTTTCATAATTCTTTTCTCATCATTGAAAAGATCAGATATTCGTATTTACTAGATGATAAAAAAATATCTTTTCACCTTTTCTATGTGGAAAAAACGTTTACACTTCCTCTTTCGCCTTGTAAAGGGCTTTTCCCTTTGCCTTGGAAGGTCAGTCCACTAGCGTATTCCAACGTTAGCTTTCAATTTCCTTCGACTACTATGATTCTGCTTTTTCCTTGCCTCTACTTAAGAGGTTTAGGAAGATGAAAGTTACTTTAAATATCTCCCTTGATGATTTTTAGGTGGGATGACCAAAATAAACAACTTATATAAAATATTTTTCTTATATAAGATGGTTTTAGATACCATTTCTTTTGGTAGGTTCTAGGTTAATGCTAATGTGATAATTTTATAAATTAAATTTTAAAATTTATAAACGCCCTAGAATAACAAAGTAAATGTAGTTAACTGTTAGTTTTTGCTAACGCCTTTTTTTCCCTTAGCCTCTTACAAAGGTTATCCATTTATCATCTTCAATTCGCAAAAGCTCTTTAACTAAACTACTTAGTCTGTCTTTCACTTTGATAATCTGCTTTAATTATTTCTTCTTTCGTGGAAATAACCGATTATCGATTGTCACGTATTATCACAACGTGTGTAATTGGTAAGATTACTAGATATTTAAGTCTCTTTTCCGCCCAAATTTAAGAGATGAACTGCCTGCATTAACTGACATAATTTTCATAATAAATTTTTAATCCAAAATTGAATTTTCTTGCTCCTTTAACGTAAAATATTTTGTTCATAAAATAAATTAAAAAAATAAACATAATTATTATATTTTATCTTGATTTTAAATAAAATCTAAATCAATAAATATAATGCTTTAATATTCTAACATGAACTTTATTTGATACCAAATTTTTATTTTTTAAAAAATTTATATTTTTGTAAAAAATTTTTTAATAAAAAATCATCTATTTTTTCAAAATTAGTTTGAGTATAATCAAAACATAAAGGAACTAGAATATCTATAGTCACTAACAAACGATTAAAAAAAACCCTTTCTTTAAAAGAAATAAGTTTTTCCCTTATTTTATTATCAATATTTTGTAAATTATTAAAAATATTTTCTAAATTATCAAATTTATTTAATAGTTTTATAGCTGTTTTAGGTCCTATTCTAGGTATTCCTGGAATATTATCAGAATGATCTCCTACTATACTTTTAAAATCTATTATTTGATAAGACTTAAGATTTAACTCATTCCATAAAATATCTTCATTATAATAAATTACATTTTTTAATCCTTTTTTAATTAAACAAATGGTAATATTATTATCTATTAATTGCAAAAAATCTCTATCGCTAGAAAAAATTAAAACAGATATTTTATCTTTACTAGCTTTTTTAGCTAATGTTCCGATAATATCATCTGCTTCATATCCACTTTGAGAATGATATTTAATACCTGATAATTTTAAATATTTTTTAATTAGTTCAATTTGTGAAATTAATTGATTTGGAGTAGGCAAACGTTTTTTTTTATATTCATTATAAAGAACATGTTTTTGCGTTTTCTCTTTAGAATCAAACACAACACAAATATTATCTTTTGTTTTTTCTAAAATCTTTTTAAACATGTTGATAAAAACTAATAAAGCATTAATATATACACCTTCTTTATTTTTTAATATTTGTTTTTTATAAACAGTAGCATAATAAGCTCTAAATAACAAAGAATTGCCATCTACTAAAACTAAATTTTTCATATTTTAATTTATTCCTATATAAAATAAAAAAATAAAAATATTTTTTTCTTTATTATTTTTTATTTAAAAATTTTTCTAAAAAATCTGAAGATTTTATTAAATCTTCTAAAGATTTATTATCAAAATCTTTAATTTGATTCATTTGATTAGATATTTGTTTTTGCTTTTTAATAAACAAAATTAAATTATCCACATCTTGAATTTTATTTCCTGAACCAATAGCTATTCTTTTTCTTCTTCTATTGTTCGATTCTATCAAATAAGGCAAAATTCTTTCTTTAGGAGTCATACTATCTATTATAGAATCAAATTTATTTAAAATATTATTTTCTAACAAAGGCATTTGTTTTATTTGAGTATTATTTATTCCTGGAATAAAATTTAATATTTTTTTAAAAGAACCAATTTTTTTTAATATCTTTAATTGTTTTTTAAAATCATTATAATTATATTCTGTTTTTAAAATTTTTTCTATAATTTTTTTCTCTTCTTCAGAATTAATTTTATTTTCAACATTTTCTATCAAAGTTAAAATATCACCCATTCCTAAAATTCTAGATGCAATACGTTCTGGATAAAAAATTTCAAAATTATCATCATCATACTTTTCAGAAGAAGAAAGAAATTTAATAGGTAATTTAGTTATATATCTAATAGATAAAGCTGCCCCGCCTTTAATATCAGCATCCATTTTTGTTAAAATAACACCTGTCGCTAATATTTGTTTATGGAAACTATTAACTACATTAGCAGATTCTTGTCCTAAAATAGCATCTGAAACAATTAAAATTTCTGAAGGATTTGTTTGTTTTTTAATATTTTGTAATTCTTGAATCATTTTTTCATCAATAGTTAAACGTCCAGAAGTATCTATCACTACTGTATCAAATTTATTTTTTTGTGCATAATCTAAGCCATTATCGATAATTTTAGATATTTTTTCATTTCTTTGAAAAAAAACAGGAATATTAATTTTTTTACCTATTTGAATTAATTGATCAATAGCTCCAAATCTATAAATATCAGTTGCAATTAATAAAACTTTTTTATTTAACTTATTTTGAAT
This sequence comes from Candidatus Phytoplasma oryzae, assembly GCF_003263355.1. Classification (GTDB taxonomy): domain Bacteria; phylum Bacillota_I; class Bacilli_A; order Acholeplasmatales; family Acholeplasmataceae; genus Phytoplasma; species Phytoplasma oryzae_B. Next base: position 10,838 of record NZ_JHUK01000003.1, read on the forward strand.
AAAAAGAGATAATTTACCAGCAGTAGTAGTTTTACCACTTCCTTGTAATCCTATCAAAAGAATAATATTTAAATTATTATTATTATTTAAATTTAAAAATTTTTCTTTAGAACCTAAAATATCAATTAAAGTATCTTTAATAATTTTTATAATTTGTTGTTGTTGATTTAACCCTTTTAAAACTTTTTCTCCTAAAGCTTTTTGTTTAATTAATTCATTAAATTTCACAACTACTTCATAATTAATATCTGATTTTATAAAAGCTAAATTAATATCTTTCATAATTAATTCAATATCATCTGCTTTAATATATTTTTTCCCTTTTATTTTGCTAATTATTTTTTGCAAAGATTCATTTAAAAAACTCATATTTATAATGTATTTCTCCTTTTTTTGAAAAATATTTTAATTTTATTAAAATAACTAAATATTAACATTAATTCAAAATTATTACTAACTTATTTTAATAAATAATCAACATAATCTTCTATATTAAAATCAACTAAATCATTTATTTTTTCACCAATACCAATATATTTTGTTTCTAAACCATATAAATATTTAATATTTAAAACTATACCTGCTTTAGATATATTATCAAATTTAGTTAAAACAACACCATCTATAGGCATAGTTTTATTAAATATCTCTACCTGATTTAAAGCATTTTGGCCAGTCATAGAATCTATAACTAAAAAAGTTTTATAATTAAATTTGATAAAAACATTATTATCTAAAATTTTTTTAATTTTACCTAATTCATTCATTAAATTAATATTATTCTGTAATCTTCCTGAAGTATCACATAAAATAAAATCAAATTTTTTGGTTTCTGCGTACTTCAAAGAATCAAAAAATAATTTAGATGTCTTAACATTATGATTCAAGAAAACTTCGCTTTTGGTTTTTTTACCCCATATTTGAAGTTGTTCAATAGCTCCATCTCTAAAAGTATCTCCGGCAACTAATAAAATATTTTTTTCTTCTTTTTTTAATAGAAATGCAAATTTACCTATAGTAGTAGTTTTTCCAGATCCATTTACTCCAATAAATAAATATAACTTAGTTTTTTTTTCATTAAATTCTGTTTGTTTAACTTCATTATTCATATCTACTTTTTGATAAAAAGATAAAATAGTTTTCTTAATCAAGGGTAATAGTGAAATAGAGTTTTTAATTTGTTGATGTTGAATTTGATTTTTTATTTCTGAAATTAAATAAGCAGAAGTTTCTATACTAATATCGAATTTAATGAAAAAAACCTCTAAATCATTTAATAATGTTAAATCAATAAAAGGATTTTTAAGAACTTTTTCTTTCCATTGTGAAAAATCATATTCAAGAGAATAATCACCTAAATATTTTAACTTATCTTTTTTTTTAAATTTTTTAAATATTTTTTTAAATAAATTAAACATAAAAAAACTACCTCTTTTTTTCTTTATCTTTTAAACTTAAAGGAATCATATTATGACATTTAGGAAAAGAATTACAGCCTAAAAATAAACCATATCGGCCTTTTCTTTTGACTAAAAAATCATTACATAAAGAACATTTCTCCTTAACCATAATATTTTTTTGTTTCTTTTTCAAAGAAATTATATTATGACATTTAGGAAAAGAATTACAGCCTAAAAATGAACCATATCGTCCTTGTCTTTTGACTAAAAAACCATTACATAAAGAACATTTCTCTTCAGTCATAATATTTTTTTGTTTTATTTCTTTATTCGCTATAGACCATAAAAAAATAAAATTATCATAAAATTCTTTTAAAAAGTCTAATTTATTTATTCTACCAAAATAGATATCATCTAATTTTTTTTCTATTTGAGATGTATATTTTACGTTAATAATAGAAGGAAAAAATTTTTCTAAAGTTTTTTTAATTAATATTCCTAATTCAGTACAAATTATCTTTTTATTTTCTATAATAACATAAAATCTTTTTTTTAAAGTTTCAATAATATATGCGTAAGTTGAAGGTCTTCCAATTTTTAAATATTCCAATTTTTTAATTAAAGAAGCTTCAGTAAAATAAGAAGGAGGTGAAGTTTCTTTTGATATTTTGTTGATTTTTGCGGGTAAATATTCTTCATTTATTTTTAAAAAAGATAAATCAACATTTTTAGAATATATTTTTAATATTTTATTAAAACCATCAAAAATCATTTGATTATTTTCGGCTACAAAAATATATTTTTTTATAATTAAAAAAAATTCTGTTTTTTCGAAAATAGAATTAGACATAAAACTAGCTAAAGCACGTTTATAAATAATTTCATATAAAAAGAATTCATATTTATTTAAATATTTTTTTAAAATTTCAGGAGTTCTTTTAATATCTGTAGGCCTAATAGCTTCATGAGCATCTTGAATATTTTTGTTTTGAAACTCTTTTTGTTCAGATTTTAATAAATACTTTTCACCATATTTTTCAATAATAAACTTTTTAATTTCTTTAGCAAAAACAGAAGATATTCGTGTTGAATCAGTCCTCATATAAGTAATCAAACCTATGATTTTATCTTTTATTTTGATCCCTTCATAAAGTTTTTGAGCATGCAACATAGTATTTTTAGCACTCATAGAAAAAACTTTAAAAACTTCTTGTTGTAATGTAGCAGTGATGAAAGGTTTAGGAGTTTTATTTACAATTTTTTTTTTATTAATTTTAGTTAATAGAAATTTTCTATTTTTTATTTCAGCAATAATTTGATTAACTTTTTCTTCATCTTTAATTTTTTGTTCTTTATCTATTTTTAAAATAGCTTGAAATTCACTAAAAATAGCTTTAACTAAAAAGTATTTTTGGGGTATAAATATTTTTCTTTGTTCTTCTATTTCTACAATAAGCTTTAAAGCAACAGACTGAACTCTTCCTGCAGATTTAGCAGATTTTTTTCTAATTAAATTTGATAATTTAAAACCAATAATTCTATCCAATATTCTTCTAGCTTCTTGTGAATCAACTAAATTTTGTTGAATAGAGACAGGATTTTTAAAAGCTTTTAAAACTACTTCTCTATTAATTTCATTAAAAATAATTCTATTTTTATCTGTTTTTTTTAATTTTAGTATCTGAGATAAATGCCAGGCTATAGCTTCTCCTTCTCTATCCGGATCTGTTGCTAAAAAAATCTGTTTTCCTTTTGTCATTTTAATAATCTGTTGAACTGTTTTTTTTTGTCTAGGAATAATTAAATAATCAGGATTAAAATTATTTTCGATATCTATTCCTAAATTGCCCTTTCCTTTATATGATAAATCTCTAATATGTCCTTTAGATGAAATAATTAAAACTTTATTTTCAAAAAAACTATTAAGTGTTTTAACTTTTGATGGTGATTCAACTATAATAACTTGAGATTTCATCAAAAAATAAACTTCCTTTCATAATATTTTTTTCAATATGTTTTTATTAAATTTTAAATAAAGAAATTAAATCTAAATCTAAATTTACTTGACTTATTTTTAAACTTCTTATTTCAGCAAAAATTTTGTCAATAACATTGTTTTGATATATAAAATCATAATAATTATTTTTAAAAAATATTTTTTCATTATATCTTTTTTTTATTATAGTTTTTAATAAATCTTTTTCTTTAATTTCGATTTCATTTAAAAAAAAATTCTTTTTTAATTTCTCACAATAATATTTTTTGAGATAAAATAAAAAATATTTCACTAATTCTTCTTTAGGTAATATTTCTTCTTTAAGGCAACCACAAAGACCAAGAGAATAAGCTATTTGTAAATAATTTATTTTTGGATATAAAATACCCGGAGTATCTAATAATTTTATATTATTAGGTAAATTTATCCATTGTAATTTTTTAGTTACACTAGGTTTATTAGCCACTATAGTAGCTTTTCTTTTCGCTAAACAATTAATAAAAGTAGATTTACCTACATTCGGAACGCCCACTACCATCATTTTCAATGTTTTTGTTGGGTATTTATATTTTTTCTGACTCAATAATCTTTTTATTTTAATAAAAACTTTTTGTATATTAATTTTATATTTAGAATCTATCAACAAGGTTTCAATGTCCCTATTATTAAAAAAATTTTCAAAAAGATGATTTTTATTTAAATCAGTTAAAGACATTTTATTCAATAAAATTAATACTGGTTTATTATTTAAAATTTTTAAAAGATCTAAATTCATACTAGAAATAGGTATACGAGCATCTAAAATAATTAAAATAATATCTACTAATTTAAGATGAATCTTTATTTCTGCTAAAGTCTTTTTCATATGACCAGGAAACCATTGTATAATAGAAAACATAATTTTATTTAAACCTAATTTTTTTATTTATTCCTTTTTATCTAGTTCTTTTTGCAAATCTTCTAAAAAATTATCTATAATGTTTTTTTCAGATTGAAATAAAGTTTTACTATAAATTTTATAAACTTCTTCCCCTAAAATTGAAATAATAGCGCAACCTATATGATTAATCAAAACATTATATAAATTATTCAAAAAAACTTTTTTTAACCAATAAAAAGGATTTATAACATTTATTACATTTGAAAACATATTCCATAATTTATTAGTTTTTTTTAATTTATCAATGTTTTTTTTATTAATCATACGTTGCCTTAAAAGAAAAATTCTTCTTAATGTTATTTTTCTAAACATAAAAATAATTTTTTTTTGAAATAATTCATCAATCCTTTTATGTATATATTGAATCAAAGATAAACTTTCTTCAATAGTAAATTCTAAATAAGGAAAGTTAGATTTAGGATAAAAACTAGAAGATATTTTTAAAATTAACTCTTTAGAATTTTTTAATAAAAAAAATATGTATTCATCATTTTTTTTTTCTATATCTTTTACAAAATTATTTTGCGTATCTTTAATCAAATTCATCATTTCTTGGCTTTTTAAATTATTTTTTGGAATTAGATTATTGTTTTGATCTTTATTAATTTTTTTTATAAATAAAAATATATATAATAAAAATGAAAAAATGAAACCAAAAAAAAATCCTGAAAAAAAAACTAGAAAAACTCTAAATTGTAATAATAATTGAATTTTACTAAATATATTCATAAACCCCTTAATTAATTTTTATTCCTCTTTGTTCTATAAAATTTTTTCTATAATTATAATAAATATTAGTTATTCTAAACCTAAATAACAAAAATATTCATTACCTAACATATGATTAACATAAAATTTTGGTATCCAAATAATATTTTTTTTTTGATCCAATACAAGCCAAATATTATCTCTTTGTGGTAAAATTACTTTTTTATTAATAAAAAAATTTTTTAATTTTTGAGTACCAAAACTGAATTTTAAAATATCACCTGATTTTCTTTTTCTTAAAAAAAAAGGAGGAAAAAAATTATTTTCATCATAATATATTTTTTGTATAATAGAACAAAAAGATATAAGCATTTTTTTTTTGGAACAATGAAGTAAAGGTTTTTTTTCTTTTAATATTTGATTTTCATATTTTTCTAAATTTTGATTTTTTATACAAAAATGATCATACTGTTTAACCAATATATTTTTTTGATCTAATTTCCAAATTATAAAAGCCTTTTTAATATTATTAAGACCTTTAATTATACTATTAATTAAAAAAAAATTTTTATTTATTTTTTTTTGTTCTAATAAATAAATAATAATATCCTTCTGAACCACTATATCTAAATGATAAAATTTTTTTAAAGACAAAATATTTTCTATATTTTGTTCTTTTAAAAACAAAAATGTTTGGTTTCTGATAAAATTAGAAACTTCATCTATTTGAAAATGAAATTTTTTAATATTTTTTAAAAAATTATATTTTTGTTTGAAAAAAGGGATAATTTGATTTCTTAATTGATTTCTTAAATAAATATTTTGTTTATTTGTATAATCTTCTAAAAAATAAATTTTATTTTTTTCAGCATATTCTATTATTTTTTTTTTTTTTATGTATAAAAAAGGTTTTAATAAAATAAAATCGTTATAAAAACAAAAATTTTTCATTCCACTATAACCCAACAAAGAACTTCCTCTTAAAATTTTTAAAAAAATAGTTTCTGATAAATCGTCTAAATGATGAGCTGTTATTAAATATTTAGTTTTATACTTTGAAGCTATTTTTTTTAATTTTTCTAATCTTAAAATCCGAGCTTGATGATGAAAATTTTTTCCTCTAATGTTTAACTCAAAATAATGAAAAATTATATTTTTATTTCGACAATATTCTTGAATTATGTTTTTGTCTTGAAAAGAATTAGGTCTAACTAAATGATTAAAATGAACCACTATTAATTTATATTTTTTATGATATAAAACATCTAGTAAAACCATAGAATCAACTCCACCACTTACAGAAATAACATATTCTTTTCGTTTGTCTAAATTAAGAGATAATAACATTTTAGAAAAACCTTATTTTTTATCAAATTTTAAATTTAAAATAGATAGTTGTTCATCATCAACAGGACTAGGAGTATCTAACATTAAATCTTGAGCATTCTGGTTTTTAGGAAAAGCAATGACATCTCTAATATTATTAGTTTTTGTAAAAAGCATCACTAAACGATCTAACCCTAAAGCAATACCTCCATGCGGAGGCGTTCCGTATTGTAAAGCTTCCATTAAAAAACCAAATTTTTTTTGAATTTCTTCCGAAGAAAAACCTAATATATTAAAAATTTGTTCTTGTACTTTAGTTCGATAATTTCTCAAAGATCCTCCTCCAATTTCATAACCATTCCATACCAAATCATAAGATTCAGCTTTCGTATCAATAGGCTTATTAATTAATAAATTAACATCAGAAGGTGCTGTAAAAGGATGATGAACCATATAATACCTATTTTCTTCTTGGTTAAATTCAAAAAGAGGAAAATCAACAACCCATAACAATGAATCTTTTTCTGACTGAATTAACTTAAAATCTTGAGCTAAGATATTTCTTAAAAATCCTAAAGCTTTTAAAACATTATTAAATAAAAATTTATCATAATTAAAATTATATATTATAATAAAATAAAATTCTTTTTCTTTTAAAAAAATTTTTTTAGAAAGAAACTTAAATAAATTATTAGATAAAAAAAACTTTTTTTTAGAAAAAATTTGTAAATCTAATTTATATTTTTCTTTTATCAAATTTTTATATTCAATAATTTTTTTTAAAGTTAAAATCTCTAAAGATTTTTTTAAATCTAATTTAATACCTTTAATTATTTTTTTTTTTTTATTTTCATCATATAAAAATTCTTCTTTTAACAAAAAATCAAAATCTTCTAATAATAATTTAAATCTTATATCTGGCTTATCTGTGCCATATAAATTCATAGCATCGTTATAACTTATTCGAGTTATAGGAGTTTTAAGTTTTTTGTTAAAAATATGCTTAAATAAGTTTACCATAATTTCTTCTACTAAGATCATAATTTCTTTTTTATCAAAAAAAGAAGTTTCAATATCTATTTGAGTAAATTCAGGTTGTCTATCAGATCTTAAATCTTCATCTCTAAAACAACGAGCAATTTGAAAATATCTTTCAAATCCAGCCATCATATATAATTGTTTAAAAATTTGAGGTGATTGAGGTAAAGCATAAAAATGATTTAAAAAAATACGAGAAGGGACTAAATAGTCTCTAGCGCCTTCCGGAGTAGATTTAGATAAAATAGGAGTTTCTAATTCAAAAAAATTATTTTTTAAAAGAGTTTTTCTAATATTTTGAGTAATTTTATGTCTTTGAATTAAATATTTTTTTTTTTCTTCTCTTCTTAAATCTAAATAACGATATTTTAACCTATGTTGTTCTAAAGATTCTTTTTCATTATCAAAAACATTTAAAGGTAATTCTTTTGATTCAGATAAAATTTTTATATTATTTACCAAAATTTCTATATCACCATTTTTTAAATCAATATTTTTACTTAATCTTTCAACAACAATACCTTTTACTTCTACTACAGTTTCTTTTTTTATCAAATAAATATCATTATATTGAGGATGATCTTTTTTTATAATTAATTGGATAATACCTGTAATATCTCTTAAAATTAAAAAAAAATGATTCTTTAAATCTCTTTTTTTAGCTATCCAACCCTTAAGAAAAACTTTTTTTCCTTTTTCTTTTAAAGTTATTTCATTATTTGAATAATTATATTTAGTTTTCATTTTTTAAATAATTCCTTTTTTAAAAAATTAATTCCTTCACAAAAATTTAAAACATAAGTTTCTTTAGTCAAAGTATTTTTAATAGTTAAAGTTTGATTATCCATTTCTTTTTGTCCTATAAAAATAATATATTTAGGATTTTTTAATAAAATTTTTTTTAATTTTTTAGAAAAATTATTAATCTCATAATTCATTTCTGCGCTAATTTTTTTTTCTCTTATTTCCTTTAATAAAATAAATGTTTGAAAAAATAATTTTTCATCTAAAACAAATAAAAAAACATCTAAAGAATTTAAAGTTAAATTTTTAAAAAAATTATTTTCTTCTAATAACAATATTAAACGTTCCATTCCGAAAGCAAAACCTATATTACGCATGTTTTTATAACTAAAATTTTCCATAATTTCATTATAATTACCTCCTCCACCTAAAGACAAAGTTTTTTTACTATTTTTTAATAAAACATCAACTTCGAAAACTAAATCCGTATAATAATCTAAACCTCTTACTAATTTAGGATCAATTATAAAATTAATTTTAAATTGTTTCAAAATAGTTATAATTTTTTCAAAATTTATTTTTGCATTATTACTTAAATAATCTAAAATAATAGGAGCTTCTTCTAAAAATTTTTTTTTAGAACATTTTTTACAATCAAAAATTCTTAAAATATTTTTTTTTTGTCTTTCAGAACATAAAAAACATAATTTTTCTTGATTTTTTTGAATATAGTCACTAAATACTTTTAAAAAATTTTGTCTAGAAATTTTATCTCCTAAATTATTAATTTTTATCAAAGCTTGATCATTTAAATTAAAAAAATTAATTATCTCTTGAATAAAAAAAATAATTTCTATTTCTGATAAAAAATTTGTAACTCCAATAATTTCAATTCCGAATTGAGTAAATTGACGATAACGTCCTTTTTGCGGCCTTTCATAACGAAAAAATGGCCCATAATAATAAAATTTATATAATTCATTTTTTTGTTTTAGTTTATTTTCTATATAACTTCTTACAACAGATGCTGTTCCTTCTGGTCTTAAAACTATTTTTCTACCTTTTTTATCTAAAAAGTGAAAAATTTCTTTAGAAACCATTTCAGAATTGGGCGAAGAAATATTAAAAATTTCTTCATATTCAATAATAGGAGTACGTATTTCCTGAAAATTATATATATTAACAATATTTTTTAATTTTTTTTCTACTATTTGCCATTTTTTTATTTCATTAAATATTAAATCATGTGTTCCTTTTATTTTTCTCATATTTTTCCCAAATCCTTATACAACTGAAATAAAAAACAATATACAATAATTTTTTTTAATATTTATAAAAAAACTTTATATATAAATTATAACTTTGAAATCAATATATATTCAATAAATAAAACTATTAAACTTTTTTTTAAGCAAAAAATATTTCCAAATTTTCAAAAAATAATATTTTTTTATTTAAGTATATAATAATTTTTTATTTCTTAAATAAACTTCTAATATCATACCTGCTCCTAAACAAAAATCTTTTTGATAAAAAGCACAAATTTGACCAGGTGTTACTGATTTAATTTTTTGTTTATAAAAAACCTTTAAAGTTGTTTTATTAATCCATGCAATTTCCACATTTTGATCTAACTGACGATATCGAAATTTTGCTTTTAATTTATTTCTAACATTTCTACTCATAATAATTCCATCATAACGTCTCCAAATAACATCTACTATTAAAGCGGAATCGCTATATAAAAAAGAACTATTAAAATTTTGATCTACATAAAGAGTATTGTTTTTTAAATCTTTACCAACTACAAACCAAGGACCTGAATTTTGCTTACTAACTTTTAAATTTAAATTTTTTCTTTGTCCTATAGTATATTTAAAAACACCATCATGCTCTTTTAAAAAATTACCATTTATATCTTTAATAGGTCCTTTTTGGGTAGGTAGATAATTATTTAAAAAATTAAAAAATTTTCTTTCTCCAATGAAACAAATACCTGTAGAATCTTTTTTATCAGCATTCGCTAATTTTTCTCTTCTAGCTATTTCTCTTACTTCTGATTTAGTTAATTTCCCTAAAGGAAAAATAATTTTTTTAAGCTGTTTTTTTTTTAATTGAGATAAAAAATAAGTTTGATCTTTATTTTGATCTACAGACTTAGTTAAAATAGGTTGGTGATTTTTATAAATAATCTGAGCATAATGACCCATAGCTATATAATGAGGTTTAAACTTTTTAGCATAATTTAGAAAAGTTAAAAATTTTATTTGATTATTACACAAAACATCTGGATTAGGAGTTAAATTTTTTCTTATTTGTTTTAAAAAAATACTAAATACTTTCTGCCAATATTCTTCGATAAAATCAACTCTAGAACATTTAATACCAAGTTGTTTGGCAATTTTTAATGCATCTTGAAAATCTCTTTCTTGAGGACAAATATTATTATCGATAAAATTATTACCTTCGATATCATTATTAAGACTACTTTCCCAATTTCTCATAAAAATTCCTTCTACTTCAAAACCTTTTTGCTTTAAAAGAAAAGCAGCTACGCTACTGTCTACTCCTCCAGACAATCCAATAATTACTTTTTTCTTCATGTTTTTACACCTTTTTTTATTAATTATTTTATTCAAATAAATGAAGAGGTATTTTTAATTCTGTTCTATACGATAAACTATATTCAAAAATTTTTGGTCCAGCAGCCATTTTTTGTCTTTTTGATTGAGATTGAAAAAAAAATTTCATATATTGTTTAACTATTTTTTCACTTTCTTGTTCAGTCAATGAAAAAACTTTTTTTATTAAAAAAGCTATTTTTTCCTCACCGAAGTTATGTTTTAAATAATGGTATAAAATAAAATCCTTTATAATTAATTCTTTAGTTAAAAAATTATTTATTTTTTTTAAATATATTTTTTTAAGAATATTATTTATTTCTAAAAAATTATGACGAAAATGAAATAAAATTAATTCAATCATAAAAGTATTAGATATACCAATATTCACGTTATATAAAAAATCATAATTTTTTAAATTATATTGTATATTACCTATTGCAATATCAGATAAATTATAGCTTTCCAAAACTAAAATTTTATTAATTTCATTTTCTTTTTTTAAAAAAATATCATTAATAATAATATTAACTTTATTATTATTCAAAAAATCTTTTAAAACAGCAAATAACTCTTTATTTACAAAAATATTAGGATCTAAAATCACATTTAAATCTTGAAAATCTTTATTATTATCTTTAAAACTTTTAATAATATTCAATAAAGTTAAAAACTCATGCAATTCTTCTTTCATATATAAAAAAACTTTAAGATTATCTATTTTAGATAATTGATTTTTTAAAGATAAAAGTTGAATAGAACGAGATATTTTCAAATTTTCTTCTAAATTCTCTTTTACAATGAAAGGTTTTGATTCAAAATCTTTTTCAAAATTATAAACTTCTACTTCTTTTAGTTCAAAATAAGATTTTAAAAAAATAATCTCTTTTCCTATTTTTTGATCACCATATGTAGTATCTATTATTCTTTGATATTTAATAACATCTATTGAAACATCTACTACCAAACTAATATCCTGATTAAATAAATCTTTTTCACCAATTACTTCCCCTAAAACAGCCGCAATTTTATGATTAGAAAAAATAGTATCCATTGCTGATTCAGTAATTCCGCTGCTTGTATAAAAATATCCTCCTATATGTTTTCTAGAATGATCTAAAACAGCCATTTTTCTTAATTGAGATTTTCCAATATGTTCTGTTGAAGCAGATAAATTAAAAATTAAATGAGCACCATTTAAAACTAATAAATCACTTGGTGATTCAATTGTCCATAAATCTTGACATATTTCAACACCAAAAACAACATTAAAATCTTTATTTATAAATAAAATATTCCCAAAAGGAACTTTTTGTTCCAATAATTTTACTAATTTACTTTGTATAAATTTTCCAGATTGAAACCATCTTTTTTCATTAAACTCTTTATAATTAGGAATAGTATGTTTTGGTACAATTCCTAAAATTTTTTTATTTTGCACAACAACAGCAACATTATATACTAATTCTTCAAAACAAAAAGGCATTCCAATAAAATAAACACCTCCGAAAGAAGTATTTTCTAAAATAAAACTTAAAGCTTTTAAATTTTTTTGTAAAAAATTATTATCAAAAAACAAATCTCCCGCACTATAACTACTTAAACATAATTCTGAAAATAAAACAAAACTGGCATTACTTTTATTTAGTATTGAAATAATACTCTGAGCATTTTTAAAAGGATTACCGATATATAATATTGGACTCGATAATTCCACTTTGATAGATCCTTTTTTATACATAAATTTTTTTTAATCGCCTTTCTAAATATAGATCTATTATGTTACTTTTTTAGGATATATAAATTTTTTTAATTTTTGAAATGTAAAAAATTATTCTTTTTTTTATTGAAAAAAGATGAAAAATTTTTTTCCATAATATAACCAATAAGAAAAAGAGATAAAAAAGAACAAATTATTCTTATAATTAAATTTTTCAAAATTATTAAATAATGAAAATGCATGTTATTTTCTGCCTGAATTATGCTTTCTAAAAAAGAAGATAAAAAAATGATACAACCATCTGTAATAAAAAAAATAATAATAAAATTAAGCTTATATTTTTCTTTTAAAATTTTTTGAAAAATATCCATACCACCGGTAGTATAACCTATTTTCATAATATTACTTAAACTTAAACCTATAAAAACACCACTTAGAAAAGAATAAAATATCATTTTAATAAAAAAATTTTTATTTAGAATATTAGTTGATAATATATTATTTTTAGATTCTCCTAAAAAATAACTTAAAAAAGGTATTGTAATATTTAGAATTAAACATAAAAATACCGTTTTTAATAAAAAGTCTTTTCCGAAAAATTTATATCCAATAATTAAAGATAAAAAAGTATAACAACTAATAAAAAAAGAAATAATAAAATCTTCTCGTAAATAATTAAATATTTGAAAATTAAATAATTTCATAAATTGAACTGTACAAATAGATAAACCATCCATACCACCTGTATTTAATTTAATACCTAAAGTAAAAAAATAAATAGATAAAGCTAGAATAATATCATTTATAATAAGAAAAAACCATTTTTTAATTTCTTTATTTTTACTAAAAATCATTTAAATAACACTAAAGACTTTATAACTAATATTTTTTTAATTTTCTTAATTATTTCAAACATTATTATTTTTAATTAAAAAGGCATTTATAAAATCATCTAAGAAACTTCCATCCATCATTAAATTAACTTGAGAAACTTCAAAATTAGTACGATGATCTTTAACTATTTGATAAGGATGAAAAACATAACTTCTTATTTGAGAACCCCAACTAATGTCTTTTTGTCCTTTCTTTAATAATTTTTCATTTTCTTTTTGCTTTTCCAAAGCTAATTGTAATAATCTAGTTTTCAAAATTTGCAAAGCTTTTTCTCTATTTTTAATTTGACTTCTTTCATTTTGACAACTTACTACTATATTTGTAGGTAAATGAGTTATACGTACAGCTGAATCAGTAGTATTAACATGTTGACCACCAGCACCACTACTTCTAAAAACATCAATACGTAATTCTTCATCTTTAATATTAATTTTAATTTCATCATTAATTTCAGGTAAAACTTCACAAGATACAAAAGAAGTGTGTCTTCTAGAATTAGAATCAAAAGGAGAAATTCTAACTAATCTATGTATTCCTCTTTCGGCTTTTAAATAACCAAAAGCATATAAACCTTGAATTAATAAACTAACACTTTTTAAACCGGCTTCTTCTCCTGGTTGATAATAAAGAATTTTAACTTTAAAATTTTTTTTTTGCGAATATTTTTGATACATACGAAATAACATTTCACACCAATCTTGAGATTCAGTACCTCCGGCGCCTGGATGTAAAATTAAAATAGCATTATTTTCATCATAAGGTTGATTTAAAATTAATTCAATTTCTAATTTTTTTATTTCTTTTTGAAACAATTTTAATTCTTCCAAAAAATAAAAAAAATCTTCATTATTTTCTTCTATAATATTAAATAAAGATTCTAATTCATCATATTTTGTTTTAAAATTAATAAATTTTTTGCATTGATTTTGTAATTTAGAAAATTGCTGAGTTAATTGAATAACATCTTTATTATTTTGTTGCCAAAAAAAAGGTTTCAACATTAATCTATTCAACTCATCTATTTTTTTTTTTTTTTGTTTTAAATTTATTTTAATTTCTAAATTAGATAAAATAACTTTTAAATTTTCTAAAATTTTATTTATTTCATACCTTTCCATTTATTTTAATTTATTTCTCCTTTATAAAAAACTTAATCCCAAGGTTTCTTTTTATAACTAACTTTCTTATATTTTTTACTATTTTGTTTTTGTTTATCTAATCGAGAAAATTTAAATAGTGTTTGATGATTTTCTTCTATAAAGGATTCGTGTAACTGATTATTCAGTAAATAAGATTTTAAAATAATACTTGTAATGTCTAAAGCAATATTTTCAATCATTTTATTAAAAAGAATTTGACCTTCATTTTGGTAAATAACCAAAGAATTTTGTTGTCCATAACTCACAAAATTAATACTTTTACGCAAAATACTCATATCATAAATATGATTCTTAAAATGATTATCAATATTATGCAAAATAATATTTTTTAAAATACCAAAATAATAATTTTGCTTATCCAAAGTTAATTTTTCTTTTCTTTTATCAAAAATATATTTTACTTTATCTCTAACTATTTCTTTTATTTTTTCTTTAAAAAGACTATAAGAAAAATTTTTAATTTTTTCAAAATCTTCTAAAATAAAAGTTTGTTTTGTAAAAAATAAATTCTCTAAATAATCTATAATTTTTTTTAAATATTGTTCTTTTTGTTTATTTATTGTAGAATTTAAAAAATTTTCAATTTGTCCATCAAGAGTCTTATTTATTAAAATCAAGGCCAATGATTCAATATTAGAAGATGTTAAAACATTTCTTCTTTGTTTATAAATAATTTCCCTTTGTAAACCTAAAACAGAATCGAATTGCAAAACAAACTTTCTTTGTTCAAAATTAGAAGATTCAATTTTTTTTTGCAAATTAGTAAAAAAATTAGTAAAAATTTTAGAAGAAATATTTTTTTTATCTTCTTTAGATTTATTTAAGAAAATAATTAGTTTTTGAATTTTATTTCCTCCAAATCTCTTGACTAAATCATCTTCACCAGAAACAAAAAAACGAGAAAAACCAGGATCTCCTTGTCTACCAGCTCTACCTCTTAACTGATTATCAATTCTTCTAGATTCATGCCTTTCTGTTCCTAAAACAGCTAATCCCCCTAATTCTTTCACACCTTGCCCTAAACGTATATCTGTTCCGCGACCTGCCATATTAGTAGCTATAGTAATCGCACCTTTTTCACCAGCTTTAAAAATAATTTCAGCTTCTTTAAAATGATTTTTAGCATTTAATATTTCATGACGTATTCTTTTTTTTTTTAAAATTTTAGATATTTGCTCGGAAACTTCAACGTTAGTAGTACCAATCAAAATTGGTTGACCTTTTTCATGTCTTTGTTCTACATCTTGTATCAAAGCTGTCCATTTTTCTGTTATAGTTGCAAAAACAAAATCTGCTTCATCCCTTCTAATCATTAATTTATTAGTTGGAATTTCAATTACTTTCATTTTATATATATCTTTAAATTCTTTTTCTTCAGTTTTAGCAGTACCTGTCATGCCTGATATTTTTTTATAAATTCTGAAAAAATTTTGATAAGTAATAGTAGCAGCAATTTCAGTTTCTTCTTTGATAATACAGCCTTCTTTAGCTTCTAAAGCTTGATGTAATCCATCACTAAATTGTCTACCTTCTAATATTCTGCCTGTAAATTCATCAATAATTAAAATGTTGTTTTTAGAAACTAAATAATCTTTATTTTTACTCATAATATAATGCGCTTTTAAAGCATTTTTAATACAATGCAATAACACAATATTATTACTATTATAAAAATTTGAAATCCTAAAAAAAGATTCTCCTTTTTTAATACCTTCTTCTGTTAATTCAATAGTATTTGTTTCTAAATCGATAATATAATGATGAGTTTTTAAAATTTTAGCAAAACGATTAGCATCCATATAAAATTTTTGACCTTTTTTAGCATAATCAGAAATAATTAAAGGTGTTCTAGCCTCATCTATTAAGACAGAATCAACTTCATCGATAATAGCATAATTATATTCTTTTTTCATTAATAAATTATTTTCATTAGTTTCAATGTTATCTCTTAAAAAATCAAACCCAATTTCACTATTTGTTGTATATAAAATATCACATGAATAAGCTTTTTGCTTTTCTTCAATACTTTTATTTTTAATATTCAAACCTACTGTAACACCTAAAAAACGAAAAATTTCCCCTATAGAACCTTGAGCTTCTCTTTGAGCTAAATATTCATTTACAGTTACGATATGAACTCCTTTGCCACTTAAAGAATTTAAATAAGCAGGCATAACAGAAGTTAAAGTTTTACCTTCTCCAGTTTTCATTTCGGCAATTTGACCTTGATGAAGAACAATAGCTCCTAAAATTTGAACATAATAAGGATTAAGACCTGTTACTCTTCTAGAAGCTTCTTTAGCTAAAGCAAAAGATTCAATCAATAAAGAATCTAAACTTCGCCCTTCTTGTAAAAGTTTTTTTAATTTTTCAGTTTTTTGTGGAAAATGTTCATCTTTAAGATTTTTATATTCCTCACTTAATTGTTCTATTTTATCTGCTGTTTTTTTTATTTTTTTTAAATAATTATTAGAAGAATTAAAAAATTTTTTTAAAAAAAGAAATATTTTTTTTAATAAATTAAATTTCATTATTGAACCTTTCTAAAAAAACATTAATTTGTTACCAATTTTAATAAAAATAGATATCACAAATAATAATATAATTATTTAATAATAAAAATAAATTTAAACTAATCAATAATATTTTCGAATTATTTTATCAAAAATAACTTAAAAAAACTCTCTAACAGTAATTATAACATATAATAAAATATACTCAGTTGATTTAAAATTAGCATTATTTTTATAATAAAAAAAATTGTAAATATTTACAATTTTTTTATTAAGAAAACAAACATTTTGATAGAATATTAGAATATCTTATATATTTTTACTTTCAAGTTTTTTTAAAAAATATTTATTATAATAATTAATATAATTAATTTTTATTTTTGTTGGTTACTTTTTAAAAAAATTTTATTTTAGAAAATTATTTTTTTTATAAAATAATTATTTTATAATATAATTGAGATAATTTATTTTTTTAATTAAAAAAATATTTATATATATAATGATAATTTTTACCAAAAAAAAAATAAAACTATAAAATTTTATAAATCACTATCTAAATGTTAAATAAAAATATTTTAATAAATATATGGAATGAAATAATATATAATATGAATATTATGAATAATAAAATAAAATTAATTTTTGCTATTGTATCTAATGAAGATGCAAACAAAGTACAAAATAATTTAAACAAAGAAAGTATTTTTAATACTAGACTTGCAACTAAAGGAGGTTTTTTAAAAGAAAATAACGCTACTTTTATGATTGGATTAGCTGAAAATAAGATAGAAAAAACATTATCTATAATTAAAAAGTATTCAAAAACAAAAACACAATTAATCCCAAATCATATTCTTAATGAATTTATTCCTTATTGTTCGCTTCCTTCTGAAGTATCTATCGGAGGAGCAACTGTTTTTATTCTAGATGTAGAAAAATTTATAAAGTTTTAAAATAAGATAATTATTTTTAATTATTTCAATTAAAATTATTAGAATAAATAAAAATTTATATAAATAAAACACAAAAAAATTAAAGGAGATTAAAATAAAAGATTTATGGCTTTAACACAAGAACAAAAAAAAAAAATTATTCAAGAAAATTCAGAAAAAAAAAATAATACAGGTTGTTGTAAAGTACAAATAGCTTTGCTCTCTAATGAAATAGAAGAATTAAATAAACATTTAAAAAAAAATCCTTCTGATTTTCATTCTAAAAGAGGTTTATTAACCAAAAATAAAAAAAGAAATAAATTATTAAAATATTGTTATCAAATAAATAAATAATTTTTTTTGACAAAAAGATTATTTATTTATATAAAAAATAGTTTTTTATTAATATAAATCAATAAAAAACTATTTTATAATGATTATAAATATTATTTTCATAAGATTAATTTTTTTCTTCTTATAATAATAATTAATATTATGAAAATAAAAAACCATTTTTTTAATAAAAAATCTTTTAATAAAAAATCATAAATTTAAAAATATAATTTAAACTGTTATTAATTATTATCTTGGAGCGGATGAGGGGAATCGAACCCCCATCTTATGCTTGGCAAGCACACATAATAACCATTATACGACATCCACGATAAAAATAAAAAAATTTAAAATTTAAATTTTATTTAATTTATATAAATATTCTATAACATTTTATTAAAAATAAATTATAAAAATTTCATATTGGTGCCCTTAACAAGAATCAAACTTGTATCTTATCATTACCATTGATATGTTTTATATCAGGATAGAATTATGACGTTTAACCGTATAAAATGACGAATTTATTACCATAAGCCCCCCACACCACCGGACAAGCAAGTTTCCAAGCATCCGGCGGTTAAGTTAATTGTTGTTCGTATAGGTTTCTTAATTCACTATTATTTAATAATTCGTTTCTGAGTCAGAGATCTAACAAAAAAAATTTTTTTATACTCTATTTTATTAAATCAACAATTAAAATTTCCTCTTTCGCCTTGTAAAGGGCTTTTCCCTTTCCCTTGGAAGGTCAGTCCACTAGCGTATTCCAACGTTAGCTTTTAATTACCTTCGACTACTATGATTCTGCTTTTTCCTTGCCTCTACTTAAAAGGTTTAGGAAGATGAAAGTTACTCTAATATTTACCTTATGACTTTTAGGTGAGATAACCAATTTTTAGTTTGGTAGGTTCTAAGTTTTTTGTAAATTGATAATATTACAAATCTTAATGATATAAATTTATAACCAACTTAGATCAATAGAAAAGTATATTTTACTATCGGTTTATAGATTACTCCATTTTTTCTCTTAGCTTCGTTGTAGAAGTTATCCTTGAGTCTGTTTCAATTGGCAGAACCTCTTAGATGAAAATGATACATCCGTTTTCCGCTTTGATTAGTTGCTGTAATTATTTCTTCTTTCGTTGAAGTAACCACTAATCGATTGCCACAGATTATCTGCTGTGTATGGTTGGTTAAACCACTTCATATTAAAGCCTCTTTTCCGCACCATTAAACTATAAGGACATTTAATAAAATATTTTATGAAAAAATTAAAAATATCAAAAATAAATAAATAAACTTAATAAATGAATTTATTTATTTAAAAAAATTACTTATCTAAAAAAATTTATAAAATAGGTTAGCAAAAATATAATAACACAAAATAAAAATAAATTTTCACTACCTATTTAATATAAATTTACTTAATATACAATATATTTTTATCTATAAATTAAGCTGAAAGTAACAGCAGCTATAGAAAATATAATAGGACCTACTACTCTAGTAGCAATCATTGCGAAAGGTAATAAATCTAATCTATTACTAATAGCCATAACACCAATATTACCTGTTCCACCTATACTATGAGAACAAATACCAGCAGTTAAAGCAGATTCTAGAGAATAAAAACCGAAATAACTAGCTAATACAAAAGTTATTGAAACTACTAAAGTTATTGAAAGAACTACCATAAATAAAATATTTTTATCAGTAATACATTTTATTAATTCACTAAAATCAGTTGTTAAACCTAAACCAGCTAAAACAGGAGCAGTAAAATTAATCATCATAAATTTACCAGCTTGAGATACATAATTCTGATTTTTTTCAGATAGTAAACTAAAAATTTTAATAACTAATAACATTAATATAACATAAACCATTGCATCTAATTCAATAAAAGTATTTTCTGATATAAAAACATTTAACATATTTCCTATCGAATACAAAGCAAAAATTATCAATAAACCCATACCAATATTTTGGTAATCTAAAATATTTTTTTTGTCAACATCTTCTTTTTTAAAAGATTTTTTAAAAGATTGGGGTTTTTGATTTATTTCTAATTGTCCTTGGCCGCTAAATTTCGTTTTATCAAATAAAACATAAAGTATTCCAGCTACAAAAATACTTAAAACTCTTGCTAAAATTAAAGGAGCTAATATAGCTGTTCTTATGTCAGCAGATTCTTTTTGAAAAACATTACAATAAATACCATTAGCAAAACCATTAATTCCTAAATTAGTTCCACCATTTGTTAAAGGAACCAAAACAAAAAAAATAGAATCCCAAAAAGAACCTTTAGATTTATCCATAAATATTGCTGGACATTGATAATTTAATAAATAACCAAAAAAACTTGTTATTAATATGGAAAGAAAAATAGAAATTAAAGTTAAAGGAATAAATTTAAAAATAGACCTTTTCAACAATTCTTTATCAATACTTAAAATACTACCTGATATAACAATAGTAATAAAAAATTGTGAAAAATTAATTCCTATTCCATCTTTGACACTTTTAACAGAAGGTTTATTAAAAAAAAGCTTATCAAAATTATGTAATATATCTTTATTTATAATTCCTTTATGAACTAAAAAAGATGGTACTAATATACATAATAGAAAACCAAGACCGAATTTGTTCAATAAAGGAATATTATTTCCAATAAAATTCAAAGTAATACCTAATATCATCATAATAAAAATTGGAGTTATCAAAGGATGCCATAATCTTTTAATTAATTGTGGATTTTCATTTATATAAAATATATTTAAAGCAATTATACCAATAAAAAGAAAAAATATTAATAAAGAAAAACCAAATATTTTATTATTTTGAATTTTTTTTATTTTTTCAAAAAAATTTTTTTTATCAATCATATTATTTAAAATACTCACTATCCTTTTCTTTTTTTTTAAAAATAAAATTTATGTAAATTACAAAATTAAAAATTTAGAAAACAAATAAAAAAAACAAATATTTAAAAATAATTTTACAAATTTTTAATTTCAATTTTATCTTTTTGAATAAAAATAAAACGATTTTTTATATTATTTTTAAATATAAAACTTATTTTAGATAGTAATTCATCTTTCGTTAAAATAGGTATAATACCAAAATTTAAAGAAAACATTGTAGCTTCTGCTAAACTTTTAACAAAAACAAAAATCATTACCGAAGAATGAAATTTAGAAATATTATAAGCATCTTCCGAATTTTCTACTATTATACCTTTAATAGATAAATTTAAAGCCATTTGAACAACATTACATAAAAAATTTTCTCTAATATTTTGAGGTTTATAAATACAAGATAAATGATAATAATTTACTGTTTTTTCAGATTGTTTATTAATGTTATACATATATTTTATAGATTCAACAGGATATTGTCCTGAAGCAGATTCTCCTGATAACATAGTAGCACTAGTTCCTTCTTGAACAGCATTATAAACATCTGAAATTTCTGCTTTAGTTGGTCTACAATTTTTTTGCATAGATTCTAACATTTGAGTAGCAACTATAACCGATTTTCCTTTAGACAAACATTTATTAATTAACAAATTTTGATATGAAGGAACTAATATATCTTCAACTTCAATACCTAAATCTCCTCTAGCTACCATAATAGCATCAGATACTTCTATAATTTGATATCGGGATAGAATTATGTTGTTTAACCGTACAAAGACGGATTTATTATCATAAGCCTCCCACACCACCGGACAAGCAAGTTTCCAAGCATCCGGCGGTTAAGTTAATTGTTGTTCATATAGGTTTTTGAATTCATTATTATATTAATAATTAGTTTCTGGGTTAGATCTAACAAAGAAACTTTTTTTGATACTCTATTTTATTAAATCAACAATTAAAATTTCCTCTTTCGCCTTGTAAAAGGTTTTCCCTTTTGCCTCGGAAGGTCAGTCCACTAACATATTCCAACATTAGCTTTCAATTTCCTTCGACTACTATGATTCTGCTTTTTCCTTGCCTTTACTCCAAAGGTTTAGGAAGATGAAAGTTACTCTAATATTTACCTTATGACTTTTAGGTGAGATGACCCAATTTAATTAATTTTTAATATTATTTATTAATTAAAATAAATTAAAAATATTTATTAAAATGGTAAGGTCTAAGTTTTTTTAACGAATAATATTAAAATCAACATAGTTAAAATTTTAACTACTTAGATGGAATAAAATAAATATAATTTTTTTTTCCAGTTTCAAAATTACCCTATTTTTTTCTCTTAGCCTCGTTACAGAGGTTATCCTTGAGTCTGTTTCAATTGGCAGAACCTCTTAGATGAAACTAATACATCCGTTTTCCGCTTTGATTAGTTGCTGTAATTATTTCTTCTTTCGTTGAAGTAACCACTAATCGATTGCCACAGATTATCCACTGTGTATGGTTGGTTAAACCACTTCATATTAAAGCCTCTTTTCCGCCCCTATGTTATTGATTCCTGATTGGTTTTCTATTTTAGCAATAATTTTTATACTATCTTTTTTATTATTTTGTAAAATTTTTCTAATATCTAAAATATCTTGAGCATTTCTCGTAAAAGAAGCAGCTATATAATCATAACTTTGTTGAATAGCAAAATTAATATCCTGAAAATCTTTTGTCGAAATAAAATCTATATTCAAATCTACATTAGGTACATTAATACCTCTACGTGATTTTACTTTATGAGTATTTTTTGCTTTTGTTATTAACTCTCTACTATCATTCTTTTTCTGAACAATTTCTAATGTTAAAAAACCATCATCAACATAAATTAAATCTCCTATATTAACTTCTTCATAAAAATTAGGATAAGTAACAGAAAAAATACGATTATTACCTAATTGTTCTTTAGAAGAAATAGTAACTAATGAATCCTTTTGAATAATAACTTCTCCATCAAAATCATGAGTTCTTATTTCTGGACCTTTAGTATCTAATAAAAGAGAAACATGGCTTTTTAATTCTTCATTTAAAGATTTTATAGTTTCAATTAAAAACTTACTTTTTTCATAATCAGCATGCGAAAAATTAAATCTAGCAATATTTAAACCTGAATTTACCATTCTTCTTAAAACTTCTTTATTATCTGAATCGGGATAGAATTATGACGTTTAACCGTACAAGACGGATTTATTATCATAAGCCTCCCACACCACCGGACAAGCAAGTTTCCAAGCATCCGGCGGTTGTATAAACTAAAATTAATTAAACATAAAAAATGATTTAATTAACTGTCGCAGAAAGTTTTTTATTATACTTTCTAGTAAAACGACTGTTAAACTAAAAAACCTTCTTTTTTTGCTTTCATAATTCTTTTCTCATCATTGAAAAGATCAGATATTCGTATTTACTAGATAATAAAAAAATATCTTTTCACCTTTTCTATGTGGAAAAAACGTTTACACTTCCTCTTTCGCCTTGTAAAGGGCTTTCCCCTTTGCCTTGGAAGGTCAGTCCACTAACATATTTCAATGTTAGCTTTTAATTTCCTTCGACTACTCTGATTCTGCTTTTTCCTTGCCTCTACTTAAGAGGTTTAGGAAGATGAAAGTTACTTTAAATATCTCCCTTGATGATTTTTAGGTGGGATGACCAAAATAAACAACTTATATAAAATATTTTCCTTATATAAGATGGTTTTAGATACCATTTCTTTTGGTCGGTTCTAGGTTAATGTTAATGTGATA
Organism: Candidatus Phytoplasma oryzae; assembly: GCF_003263355.1. Taxonomy (GTDB): domain Bacteria; phylum Bacillota_I; class Bacilli_A; order Acholeplasmatales; family Acholeplasmataceae; genus Phytoplasma; species Phytoplasma oryzae_B. The sequence continues at coordinate 34,864 of NZ_JHUK01000003.1, forward strand.
ATTTTAATCGAGATAGAATTATGACGTTTAACCGTACAAGACGGATTTATTATCATAAGCCTCTCACACCACCGGACAAGCAAGTTTCCAAGCATCCGGCGGTTAAGTTAATTGTTGTTCGTATAGGTTTCTTAATTCATTATTATTTAAAAATTAGTTTCTGGGTTAGATCTAACAAAGAAACTTTTTTTGATACTCTATTTTATTAAATCAACAAATTAAAATTTCCTCTTTCGCCTTGTAAAGGGCTTTTCCCTTTGCCTTGGAAGGTCAGTCCACTAGCGTATTCCAACGTTAGCTTTCAATTTCCTTTCGACTACTCTGATTCTGCTTTTTCCTTGCCTCTATTTAAGAAGTTTAGGAAGATGAAAGTTACTCTAATATTTACCTTATGACTTTTAGGTGAGATGACCAATTTAATTAATTTTTAATATTATTTATTAATTAAAATAAATTAAAAATATTTATTAAAATGGTAAGTTCTAAGTTTTTTAAATTGATAATATTATAACTCAGATTTATAAAAATTATAAACACTTAGATAAATACATATATAATATATTTTTTTTCATTAATAAAACATATCTTACTATTTTTTTCTCTTAGCCTCGTTACAGAGGTTATCCTTGAGTCTGTTTCAATTGGCAGAACCTCTTAGATGAAACTAATACATCCGTTTTCCGCTTTGATTAGTTGCTGTAATTATTTCTTCTTTCGTTGAAATAACCACTAATCGATTGCCACAGATTATCCACTGTGTATGGTTGGTTAAGCCACTTCATATTAAAGCCTCTTTTCCGCCCTAAATCCCATCTTAAATTTATAAACGCCCTAGAATAACAGTAAATGTAGTTAACTGTTAGTTTTTGCTAACTCCTTTTTTTCCCTTAGCCTCATTACAGAGGTTATCCATTTATCATCTTCAATTCGCAAAAGCTCTTCAACTAAACTACTTAGTCTGTCTTTCACTTTGATAATCTGCTTTAATTATTTCTTCTTTCGTGGAAATAACCGATTATCGATTGTCACGTATTATCACAACGTGTGTAATTGGTGAGATTACTCGATATTTAAGCCTCTTTTTCGCCCAGATGGTCCTAAAGTACAAATAATTTTTGTTTTATTCATTAAATATAATATTTTTTCCTTTCAATTAACTTCTATTATTTATAAATTTAATTTCTAACGAAAATAATCAACATATCAGATATATTAAATTTATAAATATATATAAACTAAATAATAATTAGTAAATAAATTTTTTTGAATTTAATATTCATAAGTTTATTAAAAAATAATTATTAATATAACATTTTAGTATAAACCTATGAATTATAATTAATTATAATAAATAAATAATATAAATTAAAATTTTTTATTCTTTTATATAAAAAATACAAATTATTACAAAAAGTTAAAATTATAAAAAATCCAAAATATAAAATTTTTATAAGATTTTCTTAAAATACTATATTTAATAACTTTATATTAAAAAAGTATCTTACATTACGTAGTTTACAAGATAAAAAAATATATTCAATATATAAAATGAAGAAATTTTAAAAAAATCTATAAATTTCAAATATAATTAAAAATTGGTATTTTTTAGTTAAAAATTGATACAATCAATTATACTAATTAATGAAATAATATTAATCAATAAAATAATAAAAAATATTTTTTTCATCATTTAAAAAATAAATGTTATCATAATCTCAATTATAATGTTGTTGATTTTATAAAAAAATGTTATATAATTAAAGAGGTTGTTCAAAACTAATTAACAGAAAAAGGAGTTTTATATAAATAAATGACTAAATTTCGTGGTATTGTCAAATGGTTTGCGCCGGAAAAAGGATTTGGTTTTATATCAAATGTTGTAAAATTAACAGAAGAAAAAAAATATGTAAAATTACCAAATGACATTATAGCAAATAAAGATAGCGAACCTGAAGCTATAGAACAATGGAAACGAACAGAACAAGAAACAGGAAGCAATGATATTTTTTGTCATTTTTCTTCTATATTAAAGGAAAGTAAAAAGGATCAAAAACAAGAAGAACATAATATGTCTGATCGAAATAATTCTTTTTTTAATAATGAGGATAAATCCAGAATTTATGCTAATTCAAATATTAAAAAATTAGTAAACGACGAAGAAGTTGAATTTGTTATTCGATTTTCTGAACAAAACGGTGTAAAAAAAGTACAAGCTATGGATATTATTGTTATAGATGATGAAAAAGATCAAATTATAGATAAAAATACAAAAAAATTAAAATAAATTTATAACAATCAATAAATTAAACAAAAGGCTTTTTGAAAGTCTTTTTTTTTTAATTAAAAATAAAAATGTTTAAGGAAAATGTTAAATGAAAAAATTTAGTACTGAAGCTGTAACTAAAGGGCATCCTGATAAAATAGCAGATCAAATTTCAGACGTTTTATTAGACGCTTATTTAAAAAAAGAGGGCGAAAAAGAGGCTTAAATATCGAGTAATCTCACCAATTACACACGTTGTGATAATACGTGACAATCGATAATCGGTTATTTCCACGAAAGAAGAAATAATTAAAGCAGATTATCAAAGTGAAAGACAGACTAAGTAGTTTAGTTAAAGAGCTTTTGCGAATTGAAGATGATAAATGGATAACCTCTGTAATAAGGCTAAGGGAAAAAAAGGAGTTAGCAAAAACTAACAGTTAACTACATTTACTGTTATTCTAGGGCGTTTATAAATCATATTCTTTTAATTTATAAAATTATTACATTAGCATTAACCTAGAACCTACCAAAAGAAATGGTATCTAAAACCATCTTATATAAGAAAAATATTTTATATAAGTTGTTTATTTTGGTCATCCCACCTAAAAATCATCAAGGGAGATATTTAAAGTAACTTTCATCTTCCTAAACCTCTTAAATAGAGGCAAGGAAAAAGCAGAATCAGAGTAGTCGAAGGAAATTGAAAGCTAACGTTGGAATACGCTAGTGGATTGACCTTCCAAGGCAAAGGGGAAAACCCTTTACAAGGCGAAAGAGGAAGTATAAACGTTTTTTTCACATAGAAAAGGTGAAAAGATATTTTTTTATCATTTAGTAAATACAAATATCTGATCTTTTCAATGATGAGAAAAGAATTATGAAAGCAAAAAAAAGGTTTTTTAGTTTAACAGTCACTTTACTAGAAGATATAATAAAAAACTTTCTGTGAGAATTAATAAAATTATTTTTTATGTTTAATTAATTTTAGTTTATGCAACCGCCGGATGCTTGGAAACTTGCTTGTCCGGTGGTGTGGGGGGCTTATGGTAATAAATCCGTCATCTTATACGGTTAAACGTCATAATTCTATCTCGATTAATAAAGCTAAAATTGCAATAGAAACAGTAGTAACAAAAAAAAAAGTAATTCTTCTAGGTGAAATAAATACTTTTTACGAATTAACTAATTCAGAAATCAATAATTTAGTAAAAAAAACAATTAAAGAAATAGGATATACTGAAAAAAAAGATAATTTTTATTTTAATGATGTAACTATTATTAATTTAATACAAAAACAATCTTATGAAATTAGCGAAGCTGTTGAAAAAAAAGGAGCAGGTGATCAAGGTTCAATGTTTGGTTTTGCTACAAATGAAACACCTTTTTTTTTGCCTTTAAATTTTGTTTTAGCTAAACAATTAGCTGATGAATTAACAAAATCTAGAGAAAATCAAAAAATACCATTTTTAAAACCAGATGGAAAAACACAAATAACTTTAGTTTATGACAAAAAAAACAACCCTCTTTACATAGAAACGGGCGGAAAAGAGGCTTTAATATGAAGTGGTTTAACCAACCATACACAGTGGATAATCTGTGGCAATCGATTAGTGGTTATTTCAACGAAAGAAGAAATAATTACAGCAACTAATCAAAGCGGAAAACGGATGTATTAGTTTCATCTAAGAGGTTCCGCTAATTGAAACCGACTCAAGGATAACCTCTGCAACGAGGCTAAGAGAAAAAAAGAAAATAAATATCACTTATTCAAATTTATTTAAATCTAAGAATCTTTAATCTTTAGTTTCTGGATTAAAGAATTATCAATTTAAAAAACTTAGAACTTACCATTTTAATAAATATTTTTAATTTATTTTAATTAATAAATAATATTAAAAATTAATTAAATTGGTCATCTCACCTAAAAGTCATAAGGTAAATATTAGAGTAACTTTCATCTTCCTAAACTTCTTAAATAGAGGCAAGGAAAAAGCAGAATCAGAGTAGTCGAAGGAAATTGAAAGCTAACGTTGGAATACGCTAGTGGACTGACCTTCCAAGGCAAAGGGAAAAGCCCTTTACAAGGCGAAAGAGGAAATTTTAATTTGTTGATTTAATAAAATAGAGTATCAAAAAAAGTTTCTTTGTTAGATCTAACCCAGAAACTAATTTTTAAATAATAATGAATTAAGAAACCTATACGAACAACAATTAACTTAACCGCCGGATGCTTGGAAACTTGCTTGTCCGGTGGTGTGAGAGGCTTATGATAATAAATCCGTCTTGTACGGTTAAACGTCATAATTCTATCTCGATTATCGTTATTTCTTGTCAACATAAAAAAAATATTAAAAAAAAATATTTAGAAGAAGAAATTATTAATAAAATTATTAAAAAAAAAATAAAACCAAATCTTATTAATAAAAAAACTAAATTTTATATTAATCCTTCAGGAAGTTTTACACTTGGAGGACCTTCAGTAGATACTGGATTAACAGGTAGAAAAATTATTCAAGATTCTTATGGTAATGAAATTAGGCATGGTGGAGGTTGTTTTAGCGGAAAAGATGGTACAAAAGTAGATCGCAGCGGAGCTTATATGGCTAGATACTTAGCTAAAAATATCGTAGCATCTGGTATTTGTAATAAATGTGAAATTCAACTTACATATGCTATAGGAATAGAAAAACCTATTAGCTTATATATTAATACTTTTCAAACTAATAAAGTAAAAGAATCTTTAATAATTGAAACTATTAAAAATCATTTTGATTTAAGTCCTCAAGGAATTATTAAAAAATTAAATTTAAAAAAACCTATTTTTGCTATTACTTCTAGAGAAGGACATTTCGGAAGAATAGATAACTTGTTTTCTTGGGAAAGAATTGATCAAAAATTTATTTTTTCTAAATTACTTTTAATAAAATAAAAATATATTAAAAAGGATTTTTCAATAATGGATCGTCAAAAATTAGTTAAAGAAATAAAATCACGTAATATAGATTTTAGCCAATGGTATACAGATATTTGTATTAAATCTGAATTAATTGAATATTCAGACATTAAAGGTTTTTTTATTTATTTACCTTATGGTTATGCAATATGGGAAAATATTCAATTTTTTTTAAATAAACACTTAAAAAAAAGTCAACATCAACAAGTTTATTTTCCTATATTTTTTTCTGAAAAATTATTTCAAAAAGAACAAGAACATATAGAAGGTTTTACACCAGAATCATTAATAATTAATCAAATTGGAGAAAAAAAAATACAAGAAAAATTAATTTTAAGACCTACTTCAGAAGTATTATTTTCTCAATATTATGCAAAAAAAATAAATTCTCATCGTGATTTACCTAAATTATTCTTTCAATGGTGCAATGTTGTAAGATGGGAAAAAACTCATAAACCTTTTTTAAGAAGCAAAGAATTCTTATGGCAAGAAGGTCATACAGCACATTCTTCTAAAAAAGAAGCTTTAAAAGAAACTAAATATATATTAAATTTATACAAAAAATTAGGTAAAAAAATATTAGCAATACCTTTTGTTTCTGGTAAAAAAACACAAACAGAAAAATTTAAAGGAGCTGAAATTACTTATTCTTTAGAAGCTTTAATGTATGATGGACAATCTTTACAAGCCGCAACTTCTCATTTTTTAGGTCATCAATTCTCAAAACCTTTTCAAATTAAGTTTCAAGATAATGAATTAAAAAACAAATTTGTTTATCAAACTTCTTGGGGTATTTCCACAAGATTAATAGGAGCTTTAATTATGATTCACGGAGATGATGAAGGATTAGTAATGCCACCTTTTGTTGCTCCTATTCAAATAGTCATAATCCCTTTAAATTTAAAAAATCAAAATATTTTAGAAAAATCAAGAAAAATTTTTAATCAATTAAAAAGAAAATATAAAATACATTTAGATGAACAAAAAAAAAATATTGGTTGGAAATTTAGTTATTATGAAATGAAAGGTATACCTTTAAGAATAGAGATAGGTTCTGAAGAATTAAACAAAGAAGAAGTGACAATTTTTATAAGACATAATTTTAAAAAAATAGTTGTTAAAGACCAAAATATAAATAAAACTCTTCCAATTTTATTAAAAAAAATTAATGATAAAATGTTTCAAAAAGCTTTAATTCATTTAAATCAAAAAATATATAAAGCTAATACATACGAAGAATTTAAATATTTTTTAAAAGACAAAAAAGGTTATGTTAAAATGAGTGTTTATGAACAAGAAGCAGAAAAGATAATAAAAAAAGAAACGGGAGCTACAGCGAGAGTTATTCTTTCTGAAAAATTAATTACAAAAATTTGTCCTATTACTAATAAAAAAGCGAATAAAACTATTTTGTTTGCCAGATCGTATTAAATTAATTACAAAAAAATAAAATCATTTTGACTTTTTTTTTTTTATATGTTAAACTATTGTTAGTTTCAGTTTAAATTATCAATGAAAAATAAAAAGAAAGAATAAAATAATTTTATAATATAGATATGAGGTATAATAATATTTCAGTTTTTTTATATCATATTAAAAAAAATTTATATTCACTTATTTTTTTTGTTTTTGAAAAAGAGGTTATGTAAAAGTGAATCCGGCCGTCATTATATTAAGTACTATTTTTTTAATTTTACTTAACGCTTTTTTTTCTGCTATTGAAATTGCTTTAGTTTCTTTAAGTGAAAATAGAATTAATTTAGAAATTAAAAAAGGTATTATTAAAGCATCAAAAATCAAAAAAATAAAAGAAAAACCCACTAATTTTTTATCCGTTATACAAATAATGATCCATATAATTACATTTATACAAGGAGCAATTTTAAATAACTTTATTATACAATCAAATAACTTATTTTGGAAAAAATGTTTAATTCAGTTAATCGTAATTTCTTTGTCTATTATTTTTGGAGAAATTTTACCCAAAAGAATTTCTTTAATTTCTCCTTTAAAAACTGTTTATTTATTATTTAATTTTTTTTATTTTATAAGTTTTTTAACTAAACCAATTGTTGGACTTTTAAATAAAATTAGTAATATTTTTTTATTTTTATTCAGAATTGATAAAAATAAAAAAAATGATTCTTTCGCTGAAGAAGAATTAAGATTTTTGCTTCATTCATCATATCGTAAAGGTATTATCGATAGAAGCGAAAATAATATGATTCAAAATATTTTTGATTTTGATGAAACTGTTGTGTCTGAAATTATGCGTCATAGAAAAGAAATAGTTGCTATTAAATCAGATATAACTCAAGAAGAATTAATTAATTTTATCTCTAAAGAAAAATATACTAGATTTCCTGTTTATGAGGAAAATATTGATAAAATTATCGGAATTGTACATGTTAAAGATATCTTTAAAAGTTTATTAAAAAAAATTAATAACGGAAATGAAAAAGATATTTTAATATCAAGAATAAAAAATCAAAAAAATATTTTTAAAGAGGATAATATTTCTAAAAAAAAATTCAATATTAAAGATTTAATAAGAAAAGCTTATTACGTATTAGAATTTAAAAACATAAGCGAATTATTTAAAGAAATGCAATTAAATCAAAATCATATAGCTATTGTTATTGATGAATATGGTGGTACTTCTGGTATTGTAACTATAGAAGATGTCATTGAAGAAATTTTAGGAGATATTAAAGATGAATATGATAATAAACAAAAAATAGATATTGCTAAAATTTCGGAAAAAGAATATATAGCAGAAGGAACAGCTCATTTGTACGAAATAGAAGAACATTTAAAAGCTGATTTACCTATAAATGATTATGATACTTTAAGTGGTTTTATGTTAGGTCAATTAAAAAGAATTCCCGAAAGTAATGAAAAAATAAAAATAGTTTATAAAAATTGGCAATTTGATGGATTAGCACATAATGAACTTGTAATAACTAAAATTAAAATTACTAAAATAGATAATCAATTATTAACAACAGAACAAAAATAAAAAAGTTTATTTTACCAAAAAAAGAAGTTATTTTGATAAAACAAAATAAAACTTCTTTTTTTATTAAAAAAATATTTTAGAAAGAAAAATAATTTCAACGAGATTTAAAATATTATGAATATTTCCCTTTATCAATTAGAAATTGATGTCTTAGAAAAAAAGATAAAAACCAATTTAAAAACTGGTTTAACTGAAAAAAAAGTTAAAAAAAAATTATCAAAATATGGCTTAAATAAAATTATCAAAAATAATAAAATATCATCATTAAAAATTTTTTTAAAACAATTTAATAGTTTTTTTGTTTATATTTTATTAATAGCTTCTTTTTCGACATTATTTATTGGTTTATTAAATAACAAAAAAGAAGAAATAATCGAAAGTATTTTAATTTTGATTATTATTTTCAGTAACGCATTTTTAGGTTTTTTTTATGAAAAAAAAAAAGAAAAATCATTAAAAATAATTAAAAAAAAAACTCAATCTTATACTAAAGTTTTAAGAAATAATGAACTTAAATTAATTTTAAGAGAAAAATTAGTTCCTGGAGATATTGTAATAGTAGAACAAGGAGATATTGTACCAGCTGATTTGAGAATAATTAATAGTAATAATTTAAAAATAAACGAATCAATTTTAACAGGTGAAAATTTAATAGTAGAAAAAAATAATAATATAAATATAAAAAATATAAAATTAAAACCATATTTATTCGATATTAATAATGCATTATTTATGAATACAAATATTATTCATGGATATGCTAAAACAGTAGTTATCCAAACAGGATTAAATACACAAATAGGTCAAATTACTAAATTAGTTTCTAAAACTAAAAAAATTAAAACTCCATTAGAAAAAAATATTAATGATTTAACAAAAATATTAAGTTTTATTATTTTAATTCTTATAAGTATTAATTTTATCTTAAATATATTAAAATATAAATTTTTCTATCATCAGAAAATTAATTTTTTTATAATTAAAAAATTTTTATTATCTTCCATTATTTTGGCTGTAGCAGTTATACCTGAAGGATTACCAGCAATCGTTACTATTATACTAACTTTAGGAATTAGAAGAATAGCTAAAAAAAAAACTATTATAAAAAATTTAAAATCTTTAGAAACATTAGGAGCTATTAATGTTATTTGCACTGATAAAACAGGTACTTTAACAAAAAACCAAATGAAAATTAAAAAACTATATTTATATAATAAAAATATAGAATTAAGTGAATATCAAACTTTTAATAAAACAAAAAATGAAGATATCATTAAATTAATTAATTATGGTATATTATGCAATAATGATTTTAATATAGGAAATCAAAATAAAAATATTTTATCAGATCCAGTAGATCAATCTTTTTTAAATTTAGCTAATGATTATAATTTTGATATTAATATGATTAAAAAAAATAATATAAAAATAAAAGAATTTCCATTTGATAATCAAAACAAACTAATGATGGCTATTTATCAAAAAAATAATAATTTCTTTATAATTATTAAAGGTGCATGTGAAATTTTATTAAAATTATCAAATTATATTGAAAGTAAAAATAATATTTTCGAAAAAAATAACTTTTATCAAAACATAATAGATAATAAATTAAGTTTATTATCAGAAGAAGGTTATAAAGTTTTAACTATTTCATATGCTCCATTAAAAAAAACAGATTTTTTAAAAAATTTTTTAAAAAATAATATTTCAATAAATGAAATACTATCTTTCTTAAAAAAAAAAATTATCTTTTTAGGAGCTGTTGCTATTGAAGACCCGATTAGAGAAAAAATACAAATTACTATTCAAGATTGCAAAAAAGCTTTTATAAAACCTGTTATGATTACTGGAGATCATTTAAATACAGCTAAAAATATAGCATCAAAAACAGGAATTATACAAAATAAAAATGATTTAGCTATTACAGGAGAGATATTAGAAAATTTATCTACAGAAGAGTTTATTAAAAAATTACCAAATATTAAAGTTTTTGCTAGAGTTAGTCCAGAACATAAGTTTAAAATAATTCAAACTTACCAAAAAATAGGTTGCACAGTTGCTATGATAGGTGATGGAATTAATGATGCTCCTAGTATAAAAATCGCCAATGTAGGTATTGCAATGGGTATAACAGGAACAGAAATTACAAAACAAGCTGCAGATATTATTTTAACAGATGATAATTTTGAAACTTTGAAAAAAGCTATTTTAGAAGGTAGAAATATTTTTAATAACATAAAAAAAAGTATATTATTTTTACTAAGTTGTAATATAGGAGAAATTTTTGTAATTTTATTCAATACTTGCGTTGGTCATTTGATTTTTTTATCAAATTTTGATATATTAAATTCTCTTCAAATACTTTGGATTAATTTAATTACCGATTCTTTAGTAGCAATTGCTTTAGGGTTAGAACCTAAAGATTATAATTTAATAAAAGAAAAACCACGTAAAATTAAAAATTCATTATTAAATAAAAAACTAGTTTTAAAAATTTTATTAGAAGGAATATTAATAGGTTTTATTACCTTTGTATCTGCTTTTATTGGTTATAAAAATCATAATAATAGTCATCAATATGGGCAAACTTTTGCTTTTATGGTATTATCTTTATCACAATTAATACATTCATTTAATTTAAGAAATTTAAATAAATCTATTTTTATTTTAAAACCTAATTTATACTTAAGACTTTTTTTCGGAATAAGTATTAGTTTGCAAATATTGATTTGTTTTATACCTATTTTTCAAAAATATTTTCAATTATCTAACTTATCGAGAATAGATATTATAATTATATTTTTGTTATCTATATTACCATTAATTATAGTAGAAATTGTTAAATTTTTATTAAATAAAATCAAAAAAAATTAAATTTTATTTTTTTCTAAACGTTTAAAAAGTATATTTCCTAAAAATAATTTTTTATTTTGAGTAATACCAAATTCTTTTAAACTTTCAAAAGTAGTTTGTTCTGCTTTAATTTGATCTAAAATATTATAAGAAGTATTAGGTAAAAAAGGTTTTAACAAAATACCTATAAAACGTATTGTTTCGACTAAATTATAGAGACACAAATCTATTTTATCGTGATCAAGATAATTTTTAAACAAATCCCAAGGTTTTATAATATCAATATATTTATTACATAAACGAGCTAGTTTAATAATTTGTTTTAAAGCATCAGATATTTTATATAACTTCATATAGCCAAAAACTAATCTAACAGTTTCTAATGAAACTTTAGATAAATTAATTTCATTATTTTGTGAAAAATTTGTCATAACTACTTTTTTTAATTGATTATTTTTATATTTTTCTATCATACCTAAAGTACGATTTAATAAATTACCTAAAGTATTAACTAAATCTGTATTATATTTTTCAAATAAAAGATTAAAAGTAATAATACCATCCGAAACATATGGAATTTCTGATAACACAAAATATCTAATAGCATCAACTGGAAAAAATTTTAATAAATCTTCAACATAAAGAACATTATTAGTAGATTTAGACATTTTTTTATTATTAAATAAAATCCAAGGATGAATTAAAAATTGTTTAGGTAAAGGTAATTCTAAAGCCATTAATAAAATAGGCCAATAAATAAGATGAAAACGACTAATATCTTTCCCTATAACATGAAGATCGCAAGGCCAATAATAATTAAACTTTTTATTTTTGGTAAAAATGCAATTATCTTGCATAAGGCAATTAAAACCAGTAATATAATTACTTAAAGCATCAATCCAAACATAAACTATATGTTTACTATCTAATGTTAAAGGTATACCCCATTTAAAAGAAGTACGTGTAATGGATAAATCAGATAATGGTTCTTCTAATAAATTGAAAATTTCTTTTTTTCTTTGTTTAGGGAGAATTAAATTTTTTTCACTTTGTAAATAATTTAATAATTTTTTTTGATAACGATGTAATTTTAAAAAATAAACTTCTTCAGAAGACCAAATAGGTTTTTCTCCATTTATTGTTTTTCCATTAATTAAATCTTTTTCAGATACAAAACTTTCTTCTGAAACAGAGTACCATCCTTCATATTTACCTAAATAAACATCTTTTTTTTCAATTAATTTTTCTAAAATATATTGTACATTTTTTTTATGAAGTGCATGAGTAGTTCTAATAAAATAATCATACTTAATGTTCATTAAATCATAAATTTTTTTAATTTTATCACTCACATTATTAACATATTTTTGACTACTAAAACCTTCTTTTTTGGCTTTTTGTTCTATTTTTTGTCCATGTTCATCTGTTCCTGTTTGAAAATAAACATCATAACCTTTTAATCTTTTGAAACGTGTTATAACATCAGCTAAAATCATCTCATAAATATTACCAATATGAGGTATAGAAGAAGAATAAACAATAGAAGTTGAAATATAAAACTTCTTTTTTTTTATCAACATATTTTTGATTTCAATTCTCCTTTTTAAAAATATTTTTTATAACTTTGTATTCATTATAAATATCTTTTTTTTTTATTTTTCTTTCTTTAGCTACTTTTTGAAAAGCTTCTTTTTCATCAAAACCTCTTTTTAAAAAAAACATAATATGATCATCTAAGCTTAAGTTTTTATAATAAGGATATATTTCTTTATTATTCTCAATTAATAAAACATATTCACCTTTTAAAGATAATTTTTCTTTTAAAATAGTTTCAATATCACCATTAATAATAGTCTCGAATTTTTTAGTTAATTCACGTGATAAAGAAATATTACTATAATAAAAATATTTCTTAATTTGTAATAAAGTTTTATAAATTCTTAAAGCTGATTCATAAAAAATAAGTGTTCCTTCGAATAAACAATAATTTAAAAACAAATCTTCTTGTAATTTTTTATTTTTAGGCACAAATCCGAAAAATATAAAAGGTGTTTTAAAAGAAGAAATACTAAAAGCAGATAAAAAAGCTGAAGGTCCAGGAATAGTAGTTACATAAAAACCACTTTTTTTAATTTCTTGAACTAAAAAAAGACCTGGATCACTGATTATAGGAGTGCCAGCATTACTAATTAAAGCTAAATTTTTTCCAGATCTTAATAAAAATAAAATTTTTTGTAAACGTTTTTTTTCGTTATATTTATGTAAAGAAATTAATTTATTTTTGAAATTATAATATTTTAAAATTTTTTGTGCTTTTCTGGTATCTTCGGCTAAAATATAATCAACTTCTTTTAATGTTGCTAAAGCTCTAAAACTTAAATCAGACATATTACCGATAGGAGTTGAAACTAAAAATAAAGTTTGTTTTTTTTGCATAAAAGTTTTTTGAATAATTATAGTCATATTTAATAATTTTTATTTCTTTCTTCAAATAAAAAATTTTTTTGAATTTTTTCTATTTCAATAAACAAAAACATAAAACATAACTCAGAATCTAAAACATAACTTTTCTGTTCTATTGTAAGAAAAATATTTAAAAAAATATTAACATCTTCAAGAGATAATTTATTAAAAAAAGGTGTATTTAATAAATTCAAGGGAAAAATAAAATTCATTTTTCTTTTAAAAAAGTATAAATCTAAAAAAAATCTTGTTATCACAAATAAAAAATCATTAATAAATTTTTTTTCATCTAATAATGATTTATTATCTAAAAAAAAATGAATAAAAGAAAAATTTTTTTGAAGATTATTCACAAAAACCAAAAAAAATTTTTTAAAAGTAATATAATAATTATTTTCTGTTTCTTTATTATCATTTTTTAGAAATCTATCATCTAATAAAAAATTTAAAATATTATCTAATTTATCTTTTAAATTATTATTTAATAAAAAAGTTTTGTCTTTTCGATTTTCAGTGATTAAAAAAAAATCTAAATAAAATAATTGTGATCTTGAAACTATAGTTGACAATACTGAATTATGATTATTAGTTATTAAAATCCCTAAAGTATCATTATTAATAGGATTTTCTAAAAAATACAATAAACTATTAGCAGCTTCATAAGAAATATTTTCAATTTGATTAATAACGTAAACTTTTTTAGTTTGTAATAAAGAAGTTTGGTAAAAATATCTTTTCATTTCTAAAATTTGCTCTTTTTTAATCAATAAATCTTTACTAGATGATAAATAGTAAAAATTAGGATAAGAAAATTTTTTAATTAAATATTTTAAATTAGGTATAAAACAATCATTTTTTAGAAATTCATACGCTAAATCAAATATAAAAGAAAGAGTATTTTCATTATTGTTAACAGTTTCGAATAAATAAAGATGAATTAACCTTTTATTTTTAATAATTGTTTTAAATTTTTCTAATAAATATTGTCTTTTATTATTCATAATTATTTTTTTAAAAAACTATTTATTTTTGATTCAATTATTTTTTCTATTTCTGGTAAAGAGCGATTAGCATCAACTTTATGAATTCTTTTTGAATACTTTTGACATAATTTCAAATAACCATATCTTACTTTTTTATGAAAATTAATATTTTTTAAATCAAAATACTCTATTTTACTTTTTCTTTCTTTTTTTAATCTTTTTAAACCTATTTTAGGTTCTAAATCTAAATAAAAAGTGATATCAGGTAAATATTTAAAAGCAAAAAAATTAATATTATGAATAAATTTTTCTCCTAATTGTCTAGCATATCCTTGATAAGCTAAAGAAGAATCTATATAACGATCACAAATTACAATTTTTTTTTTTTTTAATGCTGGAATTATAATTTTTTTTAAATGTTCTATTCTATCAGCTGCAAATAATAAAGCTTCTGTATAATTATCTATCTTATCTTGAAATGTCAATAACATTTCTTTAATTAAAATATTAAATTTATTAGAATTATTTTCATTTCCTCCAGGTTCTTTTGTTAAAATAACAGAAAAATTTTGACTTATTTTATGAAATAAATAATTTGCTAAAGTAGTTTTGCCTGCTCCTTCGCATCCTTCAAAAGAAATAAACATATTTAATACTATCCTTTTTTTTGTATATTTAATAAAAAACTTTTTTTAAATAAAGACCACAAGGTGGTGCCACAAAAGGTAATTTTTTTTTAGTTTTTAAATTAAACATATTTTGTAAATCTAAAAAACTCTTTTGTTTTTGACCAATTTTAATCAAAAAACCAACTAAAAACAAAATCATTTGTTTTAAAAAACTTTTTCCGTGAAAAAATAAACAATATTTTAATTCCGTTTCTTTTGAAAAAACTTTAAAAATATGCCGAATAGAACTTTTATTTTTATTTTTGTTACTAGTAAACAAAAAAAAATTTTGTTCACCTTCTAATAAAGTTAAAGCTTGATTGATCAAAATAAAATTTAAATTTTTAAAATAAACTTGAAAACGACAATTAAAAGAATTTAAAGATGTTTTAGAAAAAACATATTTATAAATTTTAGATTTTGCGCTATAACGAGCATGAAAAGAATTATGAACTTTTTCTATATCTATAACCCTTATATCTTTTGGTAAAGCAATATTTAAAATTTTTTTAAAAATATTAGGAAAAATAAAAAAGTTGGTTTTAAAATGTACAACTTGACCTAAAGCATGTACCCCTTTGTCTGTTCTACTAGAAGCAAATGTATTAATTTTTTTTTTAGTTATTTTAAATAAAGATTTTTCTAACATAGATTGAATAGTTTTTAAAAAAGGTTGTTTTTGATAACCATAATAATCAGTTCCATCGTAACTTAAAATTAATTTATAAGTAGTCATAATTCAATTTATATTAAACCTCTTTTTTTATGTATTTTTGTTAAAAAAATAAAAAACTAGTAAAAAAAACTATATACAAAAAAAAATAAAACAATAAATAATATCAAATAGTCATTTATACTCATTTTATAAAAAGAAAGTTTAGTACGTGAATTACCTAAAATAAAACCTCTCGTTTCCATAGCATTAGCTAAAACAAAAGATTTTTGAAAAACTAAAATAAAAATAGGGATTATTAAAGCTAATAAAAAATAAATTTTTTTAAAAATATTATTAGTATAAAAATTCAAACCTCTAGATATTTGTGCTTTAATAATTCTATGAACTTCATTTAATAAAAAAGGAATAGACATGAAAATTAATGATAACATAATTGTAAAAATTTCAACAGGAATTCCAATTTTTTTCAAAGGTTTGAAAATAATTTCTAAACCATCATTAATTTCCATAAAAGAAGTAGTTTCACTTATTAAAATATTTAGAATCAATATTAATAAAATACGAAAAAAAACTATAATTATTTTTAATAAATCTTTAGTTTTAAAAAATAGAATTTGTATATTATATACATATATATCATTAATAAAAAGAATAAAAGGAATCATAAATAAAATAATCATATTGATTAACCAATAAATATTTTTATTTATTTTTTTTTTAAAAAAAAACCAAAATAATAAAAAAATAATAAAAAACCAAAAAAAAGTATGTTTAAAACAATAAATTTTAAAATATTTTTCTGAAGGTTGATCAAAAGAAAAATAAATTAAAAAACTAAAAAAAATAAAAAATTTTAGATGAAGAAACTTTTTTATTAACTCCATAAAAGAAAAATTAATAGAAAATAACAATAAAAATAAAGTTATAGTAACGAAAAAAAAAGGTAAAAAAGATAATAAAAGACTTATTTTTTTTTTTTCTTGAAATAAAAAATCAAAATTCAAAGTAAAAATAATTTTAAATAAAAGAATAGTTAAAATAATCTTTAAAGCAGGATTGATAGAAAATAAAAAAGATTTTTTTTTTATTAATATCATGATTATATTTTATTTTTTTCCTTTTTCATTTTCTATCAAATAATTTAATAATTGTTTAAAATCATATTTTAATTCAAATTTAATTCCTATTTTTTTATTTAAAAAATTTAAAATTTTAAATGATTGTGGTTCTGATGAAAAATTACATTGATTCATAATTTTGGGCATAAAAAAATAATCCTTTTTACCATAAAAAATAATTTCTCCTTTATCTAAAAGTAAAACCTTACTAGCATATTTAGCTACTAAATCTATATTATGAGTAATAAAGATAATAGTTTTTTTTTCATTTTTATTTTGTTTTTTTAAAATATTCATAATTTCTATTTGTGATTTAGAATCTAAACCTCTTGTTGGTTCATCTAAAATCAAAATAGAAGGCTCCATAGATAAAACACCAGCAATAGCTACTTTTCTTTGTTGACCTCCGGATAATTTAAAAGGAGAAATATTAAAAAATTCTTTCGAAATTCCTACTTTAATTAAAGATTCAATAGCAATTTTTTCAGATTCTAAATTACTTTTATTAAAATTTTTAGGAGCGAACATTACATCTTTTAAAACAGTAGTTTCGAATAGTTGATATTCAGGAAATTGAAAAACTAAACCTATTTTTCTTTTTAATAAAAATAATTCCTTATTAGATGTTTTATAATTTATTCTTTTACCAAATAAATCTATATATCCTTTTGATGGTAATAATAAATTATTCATTAATTGAACTAAAGTAGATTTGCCTGATCCTACTTTACCAAGTAAAGCAATAAATTCATTCTTTGGATTTATTTTTAAATTAATATTTTTTAAAACATATTTTTTTTCTTTTTTATTATAAGAAAAACTTACGTTTGTAAACTGTATTCCCATAGTTTATCCTTTAGTTTCATTAAATAATTAGGATTCATTTTTTTCATATATTTTTCTTTACAAAATTCACTATATAATTGTAGCGATAAAGGTAAATTAAAAAAAAATTTTTTTAAAAATACAGTATCTTTTAAAAAATTACGAGATTGATCATGTCTCCATAAAGAACCATTATTTAATATTATTATCTCATCACTTTTTAGCGCTAAAGAAAAATCATGTGTAATAGTAATTATAATTTTATTTTTTTTATGAAGTGTATGAATAATACTATTAATTTCTTTAACCCCTTCAGGATCTAAAAAAGAGGTAGGTTCATCAAAAATAACTATTTTAGGTTCCAAAGCTAAAACTGAAGCTATAGCAACTTTTTGTTTTTGACCACCAGATAGTTCTTGTGGTTTTTTATCTAATAAATCTAAAATACCTAACATAGAAGCATATTTATAAATTATTTGATGAATTTTTTCTCTTGAGATTTTTTTATTTTCTAAACCAAAAGCTATATCACTTTTCACATCAAATCCAATAAATTGATGATCAGGATTTTGAAAAATAATACCCATTAAAGAACGTAAATCAACAATTGTATTTTCATTTAACTCTAAATTATTAATCCAAATTTTACCTTCAAAAGAAGATGGAAATAAACCCATTAAAATTTGAGCTAAAGTCGATTTACCAGAACCATTATGACCAATTATAGAAACCCATTTATTATCAGAAATTTGAAAATTCAAATTTTTCAAAACTTTTATTTTATTGAAACTAAAATTTAAATTTTTAACAATTATCATTTGTCTTTAATAACCTAATTATTTTTTATAAAACATATTATATTAATATTTAATATAATCAACCTAATCAAATAAAAAATTTTATTTATTTTTAATTTGATAAAATATCATTATACTAAAGAAATAAAAGCCATAGGTGCAGAATCACCTCTACGATATTCACTTTTAATAATCCTTGTATATCCACTATTTCTGTTAGGATATCTTTTAGACAGATCTTGAAATAACTTTTGTAAAATAGTTTGTTTTTCATTAATTTTTTGATTAAAAAAAAGAAGTAAAACTTTTCTTTTAGTATTAAAATTCGTTTTTTTACTTAAATTAATCACTTTATCAAATATTTTTTTCAATTCTTTAGCTTTTGATTCAGTAGTATAAATACGTTCATAAATTATTAAACTAGATACTAAACTTTTCATTAAAGATTTTTTTTGTGAAGTATTTCTTCTTAATCTGCTATACATTTTTAATATTTATTACCTTTCCTTTTATTTATAAAATATATCATATTCTTCTATATTATAATCAAAATAAATATTTTTTTATATTTTAGATTATTAATCATTATCATCATCTTTATTATCTGGTTTAAAACAAAGTCCAAATTCTTTCATTTTATTCTTTAATTCTTCTAAAGATTTTTTTCCTAAACTATGTAATTTAGTAATAAATTTTTCACTTCGTCTTGTTAATTCTTCAACAGTAGTTATTCCTGATTTTTTTAAACTATTAAATAATCTTACTGAAACTTCTAATTGATCAATTCTTAAATCCAAAGCATGATTATAACTTTTTATTTCTGGTTCATAAATAAAATCTATTTGTTTAGCTTTCTCAGATAATTCAGCTAAAGAATAAAAATAATCTACTAAAATTTTAGCAGCAGTAGCTAAAGCTTCTTTAGAAGTAATAGATTTATTAGTTTCTATTTCTAAAATTAATTCTTCTTTATTGTTTAATTTTTGTTCTACATTATAAGCAACTCTTAAAACAGGTGTATATAAAGAATCCATAGAAATAACTCCAAATTTATTTTTGCTATAAATTTTATTTTCTTCTGAACTAACATACCCAATACCTCGTCTTACAGTAATTTCCATTTTAAAATGAACATTACTAGATGATAAATGAGCAATAACTTGATCTTTATTAATAATTTCAACTCCTTCCACAGGAGAAAAATTAGCTGCTGTTATAACTTGTTCTCCAATAGCATCAATTTCCATTTTTGTTTCAAAATCATCTTCCGGAGAATTAACGAAAATAACAACTTTTTTTAAATTTAAAATAATAGACATAACATCTTCATAAACACCTTGAATAACACTAAATTCATGTTCTACCCCTTGAATATAAACATTCACAATAGATGCTCCTGGTAAAGAAGACAATAAAACTCTTCTCAAAGAATTACCAATTGTTATCCCGTAACCTTTTTCTAAACGTTGAATTACAAACCTTTGATTAAATAAATCATAATTTTCTTCTTCATGTATCATAAAAGGTTTTATAAATTTTAATTTAACCATTATAATTTTACTTTCTCCTTTTATAGTATATTTTTAACTACGAGGTCTTTTGGGAGGTCTACAACCATTATGCGGAATTGGAGTCACATCTTTAATAGCTGTAATTTCTAAACCAGATTCTTGTAAAGAACGTATTGCGGTTTCTCTTCCTGATCCAGCGCCTTTAATAAAAACTTCAATCTTTTTCATACCTTGTTCTTTAGCTAAATCTGCTGCTTTTTTAGAAACTTGTTGAGCAGCAAAAGAAGTAGATTTTTTACTACCTTTAAAACCTACATGACCAGCACTAACGCAAGCAATTGTATTACCTTCTAAATCTGTAATATTTAAAATAGTATTATTAAAGGTTGAGTGAATATGGGCAATACCATAAGGAACATTTTTTTTATTCTTTTTATTACGTTTTGTTTTTGTTTTTTTAAGACTCATATCATTAAAATCCTTTTATTTTATATTTTTTATTTTTTTTTGATTTTTAGGAATTAAAGAAATACTTTTACGATTTTTTTTAGCTGTTTTAGCATTATTTCTTGTTTTTTGTCCTCTTACTGGTAAACCTTTTCTATGATGTATACCTCTGTCGCATCCTATCTCCATTAATCTTTTAATATTCATAGTCACTGCTCTTCTTAAAGAACCTTCAACATTTAATTTATTAACTTCAGACCTAATTTGTGTAATTTGTTCCTTTGTTAATTCTTGTACTTTAATATTCTCATTAATGTTTAAATCTTCTAAAATTTTTTTAGAAGTTTTAATACCGATACCATAAATATAAGTTAAAGAAATAATAATTCGTTTATCACGTGGAATATCGATTCCTGCTATTCTTGCCATTTTTCTAAATTATTTATCCTTTCAAATTTTTTTATCCTTGTCTTTGATTATAACGACGTTTTTGTTTGTTTATTACATAAATTCTTTTTTTTCTACGAACAATAATATCATTAACACTACGTTTTTTCACAGAAGCTCTTACTTTCATTTTCTATATTCTCCTTTTATTTTATAAATATTCATGTTTGATCAACCTTATAACGATACATAATACGAATTTTATGATCTATTTGAACTTTATCCCCTTTTAAAATACGAATATTATTTTTATATAATTTACCAGCCAAATAACCAATAACAATTTTTTGATTAGAAAGCAACATTAATTTAAATTTAGTATTCGGTAATAAAGATAATACTATAGCATCATAATAATTTTCTTTTTTCGCTTTTTTATTTTCTTTATTTTTTATTTTATTTTTTATTTTCTTTATTTTTTTCATATTTTTTTTAATCATGTTAAAATTTCATATCCATCTTTAGAAACTAAAACTGTATGCTCAAAATGAGCACTTAAACTAGAATCTACGGTTGCAGCAGACCAAGCATCAGACATAATCTTAATATCTTTGCTACCTAAAGTAAACATAGGTTCAATACAAAAGGTCATCCCTTCTTCTAAAAAATAATCTTTTTCACAAATATCTTTTTTTTGAGTAAAATCAAAATTAAAAATATTAGGAGGTTCATGCAAATTAGTACCTATACCATGACCTGTAAAAATTTCTATAATACCATAATTATATAATTTACCAATTTTAGAAATAGCAATAGAAATATCAGAAACACGATTCCCTGGTTTAACTTTTTCAATACCTTTAAATAAAGCTTTACAAGTATGTTTTATCAATTCTTTTTTTTCATTATTTATTTCGCCTAAATAATAAGTCCAAGCTGAATCAACATAATAACCTTTAAATTTAATACCTATATCGATTGTTATAATATCACCCAATTTTAAAATTTTTTTTTTCGAAGGAACTCCATGTACTACAACTTCATTAACAGAAATACAAGTATAACCATTAAAATTATTATATCCTTTAAAAGCTGAAATAACACCATATTTTTTCATCAAATTATAAGCAGCTATATCTAGTTCGAAAGTAGAAATATTAGGTTTTAAATATACTAGTAAATCTTTCCTGATATAAGATAAAATTTTACCTGCTTGTCTCATTAAATCTATTTCTTCTTTTTTTTTAATAGAAATAATCATAAATAATCCTTCTTAATATTAAAATAATTCATTATACAAAGTTTTAATATCTGTTTTAGTCATTATATTTTCAACATATTCTATAGAAACACCTACAATAATAATAAAACTTGTACCACTTAATTTAATATATTTTTGTATATCGAATAAATGACCCATCAAATCTGGCAAAGCTGCTAACATTGTTAAGAAAAAAGTTCCAATAAAAACAACTCTTAATAATTCTTTAGTTAATTTTTCAACAGTTTCTTTTCCTGGTTTAGTATTTTCTAAAAAAGCATTTTTTCTAGATAAATTTTCAGCAATATCATTAGGATTAACAGTTATAAAAACAGAAAAAAAAGAAAAAAACATAATTAATAAAAGATAAATAAAAAAACCTAATCCTAAATAATTAAAACGTGATTGAAAAAAAATATTTTCTATTTTTCGAAAAAAACTATCTGTTTTTAAAAAAGAACTAATAACATATATAACATTAATAACACTATTAGCTAAAATTATTGGTAAAACGCCAGCTGTATTAATTTTTAAAGGAATATTTTGTTCTACTTTTTCAATATTATTTTTATAAGCATATTTTATAGGTATTTTTAAATAAGCAGAACATAAAATAACTGTTAATATTAATAAAAATAAGAATAAAAAAACAATAAATAATTTTAAATAAATAGATAATTCATTATTATCTAAATATATTATTTTTTTAAAAGTATTAAATATTTCTTTGCTTATCCCAATAACTATTAAAAGAGAAACTCCGTTTCCTAACCCTCTTGAAGTAGCTAAATCAGATAACCATATACAAATAAAAACTCCTGCGATTAAGAAAAAAAGAACTTTTAAAATAATTTGTTTATCTTCTTTAATATTAAAAATTTTTGTTCTTAAAATAACAGAAAAACCTTGAATTAAAGCAAAAAGAATAGTTAAAAATCGAGTCATTAAATTAATTTTTTGTTTTCCTTTTTCTCCTTGTTCTTCTAGTTCTTTTAAAAAAGGAATAAATTTAACTGCAAATTGCATAATAATAGAAGAAGTAACATAAGGCATAATTCCTAATGAAAGAAGACATAAAGGACGAGAATTTTCTCCAAAAATATCAATTTTTAATATATCACGAAAAATTTGGTAAATTTTTAAAGAAAAATATTGTTCTCTACTTAAAGAAGGAATATAAATTCTAGTACCTATTATATATATTAAAATAACGAATAAAGTAAAAAAAATTTTTCTAATTATACTTTTTTTACTAAAAAAAAAATTTAATATCTTTTTCATATCAATTTTTACCCTATTAATTCAATATTTCCGCCGTTTTTTTCTATTATGTTTTTAGATTTAGAAGAAAACTTATTAGCTTGAACAATTAATTTTTTAGTTAAATTACCTTTAGCTAAAATCTTAATTAATATTTTTTTTTGTTTATCGATACTTTTTTTATTTAACAATAAATTTTTAGTTACAATTGTATTATTATCAAATTTTTCTAATTGTTCTAAATTAACTAAAAAATATTTTTTTTTTCCTAAATTAAAAAACCCTCTTTTTGGTATTCTTTGAAAAAAAGGTGTTTGACCACCTTCAAAACCTATTCTAGTTCCGCCTCCAGAACGAGCCAATTGTCCTTTATGACCTTTTCCAGAAGTTTTTCCATTACCGCTTCCTGGTCCTCTACCTAAACGTTTCACAGTTTTACGAGATCCTTTAACTGGTTTTAATAAATGTAATAGCATAATTATTAATTAATCCTCCTTAGAAACAATTATTTTTTGTATTGATACTAAATGATGAATTTTTGCTAAAATTCCTCTATTAATAAAATTATCATCTTTAATAACTTTTTGATTTATTTTTTTTAAACCTAAAGAATAAATATTTCTAATTTGTCTTTTATTTCTACCAATTAAACTTTTTTTTAAAATAATTTTTAGTTTATTCATATATTAGTACTTAACCTTTTAAATCTATAATTTAAAGAAATTTCTCTAATTCTTTCAATATCTTTAACAGTTTTTAAATTTTCTAAACCATTCATTATAGCTCTAATCACATTAATAGGAGTTCTTGAACCAAAAGATTTCGTTAAAATATCTTTTACTCCTACTAATTCAAGAACTGTTCTAGCTGCTTTACCGCCAGCAATAATACCTGTACCTTTAGAAGCTGGTTTTAAAAAAGTTTTCGATGCTCCGAATTTTCCAATAATTTCATGTGGAATAGTATTATTAACAATAGAGATAACAACTAATTTTTTCTTAGCTTTCTCTAAAGCTTTTCTTATAGCATCTACAATTTCTTGAGCTTTTGCTGTTGCAAAGCCTATTTTTCCCTTTTTATCTCCAACAACAACTAAAACAGAAAAACGAAAACGACGACCGCCTTTAACTACTTTAGTAATTCTATTAATATTAATAACTTTTTCTTCAAAAATATTTTTCTTTAGATTATAAAAATCTTTTTTATTAAACGATTTTTTTGGAATATTCAAAATTTGAGACCTTCTTTCCTTACGATGTCAGCTAAAGCTTTTATACGACCATGAAATAAATAACCACCACGATCAAAAACTATATGAATAATACCTTTTTGTAAAGCTTTTTTAGCTATAACTCTACCTATATCAGTAGCTACTTTTATATTAACAACATTCGCTTTAATTTCTTTACTATGAGCACTACACAGAGTCACTTTATTTTGATCGTCAATAATTTGAACATAAAAATATCTATTAGAATAAAAAACACTTAAACGAGGTCTTTCCTTAGTGCCGATAACTTTTTTTCTTAAACGTATATGACGTTTTTTTCTTAAAATAAAAGATGATTTTTTATTTATCATATTTTTTAATAACTAAATATCCTTTCTATTTTTTACTACTTTTACCAGCTTTTCTATGAATATATTGTCCAACTAAACGAATACCTTTTCCTTTATAAGGTTCTGGTTTTTTTAATTTTAAAATTTTGCCAACGAATTCTCCTACAAGTTGTTTATCTATTCCTTTAACAATAATTTCTTTATTTTTAATAATTTCTACTTTTATATTGTCAATAATAGGTATTTTAATCTTATGAGAAAAACCTAAATTAAAAATTAAATTAGAATTTTCTTGTTTAACATCAAATCCTATTCCAACAATTTCCATTTTTTTTATAAATAATTTATTTAAACCAAAAATCATATTTGCTAATAAAGCTCTAGTAGTACCATGAATTTTTTTCATAAAAACATCATCATTGGGTCTGGAAATAGTTATTAAATTACCTTTTAAATTAATATTTAATAAAGTATTAAATTGATATTTTAACTGATTTTGAGATGATTTAACATTTACTAAATTTTTATCTTCAATTTCAACTGTTATTCCTTCAGGAATTACAATTGCTTTTTTGCCTATTCTTGACATTCAATTTTTTCTCCTTCGTTATTACCAAATATAAGCTAAAACTTGTCCTCCAGTTTTTTTTGTTAAGGCTTCGTAATCAGTCAAAATACCTTGAGAAGTAGAAATTATAGCAATACCTAATCCATTTAAAACTCTAGGTATTTTTTTAACAGAAACATATTTATCAACTTTTTTTAAACCTAAAAAAGTTCTTTCTTTGGATAAACTATATTTTAACTGAATAATAATATTTTTTTTCTTATTATTATCAATAATAAAATCTTTTATAAAACCTTCTCTTTTTATAACTTCTAAAATTTTAACTTTTAATTTAGAGTGAGGAACAGAAACTTTTTCATAATACATTTGGTTAGCATTACGAATTCTAGTTAACAAATCAGCAATAGGGTCTATCATAATTAATATTTTATTCTCCTTTTATAGAAATTACCAACTGATTTTTTTAACACCAGCTATTTCTCCTTTATTTGCTAAAAAACGAAATTTAGTACGAGACAAACCAAATTTTCTCATATAACCTCTTGATCTTCCATCAATTTGATCTATATTTTTAAGACGAACAGGAGAAGATTGAATCGGTAATTTAGATAATCCTTTATAATCTTTTTTCTTTTTCAATTCTAAACGCTTTTCTTTATATACAAGATATAATTGTCTTTGTTTAATATTTTTTACAATTTTAGATTTTTTAGCCATACTTTTAAAATACCTCCTCTTCTTCTTTTTTATCTTTTAAATGGCATCCCATAAAATTTCAATAATTTTTTACATTCTAAATCATTTTTAGCTGTAGTAACAATACAAATATCCATTCCATTAATTTTTTTAACTTTATCAAGATCAATTTCAGGAAAAACAATTTGTTCTTTTATACCAAAAGAATAGTTACCGTTACCATCAAAAGACTTATTAGATAATCCTCTAAAATCTCTAATTCTTGGTAAAACAATTTTAATTAGTTTATTTAAAAAAAAATCTTTTTTTAATCTTCTTAAAGTCACTTTTAAACCAATAGGCATACCTTCTCTTACCTTAAAATTAGAAATAGATTTTTTTGCCTTAGTAATAACAGGTCTTTGACCACATATTAAAGTCATTTGTTCTGAAAAATCATCTAAAATTTTAATATTCGAAACAGCTTCACTAATACCCATATTTATTACTATTTTATCAACCTTAGGTAATTGCATTATAGACTTATAATTAAAAATTTCTTTTAAAGTTAAAACTGAACTTTCGTTAATTGTATTCTTATTTTTTATCATCGATTTAAACCTTCTTTTAATTAGAAATATCTAAAATAGCTCCTGTTTTTTTACTATAACGTATTTTTTTATTTAATTCTAAACGAAAACCAATTCTTGTAGGAATTTTTTTTTCTGGATCTATTAAAGCAACATTAGAAGAATGAATTGGAGCTTCCTGTTTTATAATATTTCCTTTAGAATCGTTATCCAGAGGTCTTTGGTGTTTAGTTAAAATATTAACACCTTCTACTAAAACTTTTTTTTCTTTAAAAAAAATTTTTAAAACTTTACCTATTTTATGTCTTTTTTTACCATTTGAATCAATAAAAAAACGATCTTTTCCTGAAATGATAATAACTTGATCACCAACTTTAATATACATTATTATTCCTCATTGTTTATTATTTATATTATAAATACTTTTTCTGCTAAAGAAAGAAATTTAGAAAAATTAATATTTTTTAATTTATTATTTTTTACAACTGGGCCGAAAATTCTTGTGCCTCTTGGTGTTAAATCATCTTTAATAATAATAGCTGCATTATCACTAAACTTAATATATGATCCATCTATTCCACTAAAACCTTTTTTAGTTCTTAAAATTAAAGCCTTAGCTTTTTCTCCTTTTCTTATCATACCAGAAGGAAAAGCTTTTTTAACGGAAACAATCACAATATCTCCTATATCAGCATAACGTCTTTTACTAGATCCAGGAATATCAATAACTAAAACTTCTTTAGCTCCGCTATTATCAGTTATAACAAGGCGACTATTTCTTTGGATCATTTTTTTTCTCCTTTTCTTCTGATTCATTTTTTTTCAAAATACTTAATAACCTAAATTTTTTAGTTTTAGATAAAGGTCTAGTTTCTATAAATTGTACTAAATCTCCTACTTTTGCTATTTCTTTTTCATCATGAATATGAAACTTACTAGTTCTTTTAATACTTTTACCATAAGTTAAATCTTTCTTATAATAATCTACAGCAACAGTAATTGTCTTATCCATTTTATCTGAAATAACTAAACCTTTCATAATCTTTCTTAAATGGCGCATAAATCATTCCTTTCTTTTTTAATATTTATAATTATTTTAGCTTTCTTTTTTCTAATAATTCCTTTTCTCTTATAACTGTTTTGATTTTAGCTATTTCTTTTTTAATTTTTTTAATAATAGATGTATCTTTAAGTTTCGCTAGATTTAATTGTAACTTTTTATTAAATAATTCTTTTTGCAAAAAAACAATTTTTTCTTTCAGTTCTGTTTCGGATAAATTACGAATTTTTTTTATTTTTATCATTTTTCCTGGCCTTTTTTCACAATTTTAGTTTTAATAGGCAATTTATGAGAAGCAAGTCTTAAAGCTTCGACTTCTAATTTATCAGAATTATTTGAATCACTAACCTCAAAAAGAACCTTGCCTTTTTTTACTACCGCTACCCATAATTCAGGAGAACCTTTACCAGAACCCATACGAACTTCTAAAGGTTTTCTTGTTAAAGATAAATGCGGAAAAATATTAATCCATACCTTTCCTTCTCTCTTCATATGACGAGTCATAGCGATTCTGGCAGCTTCAATTTGTTTATTAGAAATCCAAGCTCCTTTTTTAGCAATAAGGCCATAATTACCATTAAAAATCTTATTTTTTCCTTTAGATTTTCCTTCATAACTTAAACGATGAGGACGACGAAATTTAGTTTTTTTGGGCATTAACATATTTTTAACCTCTTTTGATTAATAAAAAAATAGATTTTTTTATAAATTTTTTTTATTCATATCTATATTATTATCTTTTTGATTATTAATTTTATTTCTTTTTTTATTAGGTAAAATTTCATCATGAAAAATCCACATTTGAATGCCAATCACACCATAAATAGTATGTGCTTCATCAAAAGCATAATCTATATCAGCTCTTAATGTATTCAAAGGAACTAAACCTAATGAAATAGTTTCTCTTCTAGCTATTTCAGCTCCACCTAAACGACCTGAAATAGTAATTTTTACTCCTTTAGCGCCTTTTTTTAAAGCTTTTTGAGCTGCTATTTTTTGAACCATTTTAAAAAAAGACCTATTTTCTATTTGCATAGCCATATTTTGAACAGCTAAAGAAGCGTTTTTTTCGCATATTTTAACTTCAAATACATTAATTTCGATTTTTTTTTTAATCAATTCTTCTATCTTGTTAATTAAATTTTGTTTAGTTTTATTATCAGAACCTTGAACAATACCTATTCTAGAAGTATATAGGTTAATTTCGATTTGTTCATTATCAGCTTTTTTTAAACGTTTTATTTCAACTTTAGCAATAGTTCCTTTAGAATAAAATTTTTTAATTAAATTTCTGATACGAAAATCTTCATAAATTAAAAAAGGAACTTTTTTATCATCAGCATACCACTGAGATTCCCAATTTTTAATAATTCCCAATCTTAATCCATTAGGATTACTTTTTTGACCCATTTTTATGCATCTCCTTTAATTCATTTTTATTTTTTTGATAAGAAACAATTATAGTGATATGACTAGTTCTTTTTTTAATTTTGTTAGTTTTACCTTTAGCTCTAGGAGAAAAACGAGTCAAACGAATTCCTTCATTAACAAAAATTTGATCAACATATAAATCATCTTCATTTAAATTATGATTATTAATCGCATTAGCAACTACACTCTTTAAAAGTTTTAAAATAATAGGTGATGCTGCTTTCGAAGTAAACATTAAAATTGATTGTGCTTCTTTTATTTTTTTTCCTCTAATTAAATCTACCACTAAACGAGCTTTACGAGGTGTAATAGGTATTTGATTTGCGCTAGCTTTTACATTCATATTATTATATTATTACCTTCTTTAAATTATTTTTTTGTTTTTTTCTTATCTTCTTTAGCATGACCACGAAAAATACGAGTTGAAGAAAATTCTGATAATTTATGTCCTACCATGTCTTCTGTTATAGAAGTAGAAATATAATCTTTTCCATTATATACAGATATTTTATGTCCGATAAACTCGGGTAAAATCGTACTTCTACGAGAACGTGTTTTAATAATTTTTTTTTTTTTTTTTTCATTTTGTTTAAGAATTTTTGATAGTAAATTTTGATCACAAAAAGGTCCTTTTTTTATAGAACGAGACATATTTTATATATTAAAACTCCTTTATCTTATTTATTTATTACGATGTTTAATAATTAAATGACTGCAAATTTTATTTTTTTTACGTGTTTTTATACCCCTAGCTTTTTTACCCCACGGAGTCATAGGCGATTTACGTCCAATAGGTGCACGACCTTCACCACCACCATGAGGATGATCATTCGGATTCATTGCGGAACCTCGAACTGTAGGACGAAAAGATAAATAGCGTTTTCTTCCTGCTTTTCCATGTCTTATTAATTTATATGATTCATTACCTATAGTTCCTATAGTTGCTTTACACACGCTTAATACTTTTCTAATTTCTCCGGAAGGTAAATTTAAAACAACATATTTATCTTCTTTTTTGACAATTTGAACAGAAACGCCGGCACTACGAGCCAATTGACCGCCTCTACCCGGTTTTAATTCAATATTATGAACCAAAGTACCTAAAGGAATATCTTTCAAAGGCAAAGTATTGCCTACTCTAATATCTACTTGAGAACCAGAAATAATTTCATTACCAACTATTAATTCTTTAGGAGATAAAATATATCTTTTTTCTCCGTCTACATAATGAATCAAAGAAATATAACAATTTCGATTTGGATCATATTCTATCGAAACTACTTTGCCTGGAATATTATCTTTATTTCTTTTAAAATCAATAATACGATATCTTTGTTTTACTCCTCCTCCGCGATGTCTAACTGTAATTTTTCCTTGATTATTTCTTCCTCCAGTATTTTTTTGAAAAACTAAAAGTTTTTTTTCTGGTTTAGAAGTAGTAATGTCGTTAAAACTTTGTAATCGCATATTACGATGTCCGTTTGATGTAGGTTTATACTTTTTTATAGACATTGTGATTATAATACCTTTCTTTATTTAAAAAATAAAAAAAATTTTTTGATACAAAAAATATTTATTTATTTTCTAAATAAATATTTTATTGAAATTAAATCAAAAAAAATAATTTAAATTAAAATTGTTTTGTATTTTTTTTTATTACTATTCATTAAAAATATCAATTTTTTGTCCTGGAAAAAGTTGAACCATTGCCTTTTTATATGCAGAAGTATATCCTTGATATTTTCCTTTTCTTTTAAATTTAGGTAAAACATTTATAATACGAACTTTTTTAACCTTAACAGAAAAAATTTTTTCTATAGCTTTTTTAATTTCTAATACATTAGTTTTTTTGTCCACTTGAAAAGTATATTCATTTTGTAATTCTATTTTTCTATTTGTAGATTCTGTAATAACAGGAGATTTAATTAAAGCATGATAATTAAACATTATTTTAAAACCTCTTCAAAATATAAAACAACTTCTTTGGTCATTAAAAGATGTTTCGTATTCATTATTTGATAAACACTTACGTGATTAACACTTTCTAAAAATACATTTGGTAAATTATTGGTAGCATAAATCAAATTATTAATTAATTCTTTAACTATAATTAATATTTTTTTATTATCATTTATTTTAATTTTTTTTAAAAAATTTTGAAATTCTTTAGTTTTAAAACTTTTTATTTGTAAATTATCGATAATAGTTAAAGATTTTTGTCTAATTTGCATAGATAAAGCAGAATTAAATGCTATTTTTTTAACTTTATTATTAATTTTAAAATCATAATTTCTGGGTTTTGGTCCAAAAGCTACTCCACCACCTCTCCATATAGGAGAACGGATAGAACCATGACGAGCATTACCTGTTCCTTTTTGTTTCCATGGTTTTCTTCCACCACCAGAAACAGAAGCTCTATTTTTAGTAGAATGTGTACCTTGACGCATTGCTGCTCTTTGTTTATTTATAACATCATACAAAACTTGTTTATTAGGTTTTATACCGAATATATTTTCTAATAAGTTTATTTCAGATATAGATTCACCCTCTTGATTAAAGACATTATATTTAAGCATTTTCTAACTCCCTGATATTTTGTTTAAAAGCAGATTTAATAAT
This sequence comes from Candidatus Phytoplasma oryzae, assembly GCF_003263355.1. Classification (GTDB taxonomy): domain Bacteria; phylum Bacillota_I; class Bacilli_A; order Acholeplasmatales; family Acholeplasmataceae; genus Phytoplasma; species Phytoplasma oryzae_B. Next base: position 66,857 of record NZ_JHUK01000003.1, read on the forward strand.
AACACAACTCTTATTAGGTCCTGGTACACTACCTTTAATTAAAAATATTTTTTTAATATTATCAATATCAATAATTTGTAAATTTTGCAAAGTTACTTGATTATTACCCATTTGACCTGGTAATTTTTTTCCTTTAATATTTCCCTTTATAGGACCCATAGAACCAGGTCTTCTATGATATCTAGAACCATGTGTTTCAGGACCTCTTTTTTGATTATGTCTTTTAATACAGCCAGAAAAACCTTTACCTTTACTAAAACCTATTACATCTACAATATCACCAGATTTAAAAAAATCATTAAATTCTAATTTTTGACCTTCTTGAAATTCTGATAATTTATTATATTTATGAAAAAAAATTTCTTTAATAAAATATTTTGGAATTGATTTGACTTTGTTAAAATGACCTAAAAGAGGTTTTGTGGTAGATTTTTTTTTTTTATAACCAAAACCTAATTGAGTAGCTAAATAACCATCTTTTTCAATTGTTTTTTGTTGTAAAACAATATTATCAGCAACATCAATAACAGTTACAGGAATAGCAAAACCTTTATCATCAAATATTTGAGTCATACCAATTTTTTTACCTAAAATTCCTTTTTTTGTCACTTTTTATATCCTCTTAATTCAAATTATATATAAAATTAATTTTTAAATTTTATTATTACAATATTTAAAAAAACAGTTTCTATTTTTTTAAAAAAATATTAACAGCAGAAGGTAAGTTAATATGTTTCAAAGCTTCGATTGTTTGGAAATTAGGATTGATAATTTGAATTAAACGCTTATGAGTAAAACGACCAAATTGTTCTCTACTATCTTTATTAACAAAAGGAGAACGTAAAACAGTAAAAACTTCTCTTCGTGTCGGAAGTGGAATAGGACCTTTCACTTTAACTCCTGTCTGCGAAACTATATAAATAATTTTTTTTGCAGCTTGATCAATTAAATGATAATCATATGTTTTTAAAAGAATTTTAAAAATCTCCTGCTCTTGCGCCATTTTAATACCTTTCATTTTAGTTAAAAATAGAAAAAAATATTTTTTCATTAAAATAATAAAAAACTATATATAAAAAATATAAATAAAATTTATTTTTAATTTAACATTTTTACACTTTAATAAATATTAATAAATTAAAATTAATTTAAACAATAAACAAATTCAAAAAATTTAAAAAAAATATTTGAATTAATATTTAAAAAAAATTAGATAATTAAAACTTTAATTGAGAATTATTATAATTTAATTTAATAAAAAATTTAATTTTTTTGATAAAAAACAAAATAAAAAACTAAATATAATGTATTTAATATTTTCAGAATAATTAAAACTTTAGTTTAAATGAAAAAATACGATTATCATTATAATTTTCAAAAAAAACGAACAATTTTATTATATCCTAAAAATTAAACTATTGCAAATAAAGTTTTTATACTAGAGTTCAAAATATTAAAATAAATTTCAAAAAAATCTTAATTTTAAACTACTAACTATACTAAACATTATATATAAAAAATAAATAAATATAATAAGAATTATTTGATTTACAAAAAAATAATCCAAAAAATTTTAAAGAAAATAATATTATTTTATATTTTTTCAGCTACTCTTAATTTAGCTGAAGAACTACGAGAATTTTTTTTTATTTCTTCTTCACTAGGATAAATAGGTTTTTTAGTAATAATAGATAATTTAGGTTTAGGTATATCTTTTTCTTTTATAGGTACTTTTGGATAAAAATTATACTTACTATTTTTTTTAAAAAAATGTTTAACTAAACGATCCTCCAAAGAATTAAAAGAAATAACTATAATTCTTCCTTTTTTTTTTAATAATGGAAGAGTTTGATTTAAAGCATCTTTTAAACACTTTAATTCTTGATTAACTTCAATTCTTAAAGCTTGAAAAATCCTTTTAGCACTATGGCCTTTTCTTAATTTTTTTTTTTTATAATTAAAACGATAAAATTTATCAGTAATAGAAACTAATTCAGAAGCATAATTAAGAGGTCTTTTTTTAATTATTTCCTTAGCTATAAGATAAGATTTAGGTTCTTCACCGTAAAACCAAAAAACATCTTTTAATTTTTCAAAACTATAATGATTAATAACATAAAAAGCTGTTTTATTTTGTTTCTGGTTCATTCTCATATCTAAAAATCCATTTTGTAAATAACTAAATCCTCTATTTTTATTATCAATTTGAAAAGAAGATAAACCAAGATCAAAAATAATACCATCTATAAAAAAAACATTTTTTTTATATAATTCTCTTTTTAAATAAGTAAAATTAGAATTAATAAGTTGGATATTTTGATTACTTTTAAATTTATCTAAACAATATTCAATAGCGAAACTATCTTGATCAAATGAATATAAAAAACCATTTAATAAATTTTGAACAATAGCGAAACTATGCCCTCCACCGCCTAAAGTAGCATCTACATAAATTCCTTGAGAATTAATGTTTAAATATTTAATAACTTCTTTAGTCATAACAGAAACATGATTTAATAACATTAATATCTAAACCTTTTCGAATATATTTTGTACACAAATCATTTAAAAATTATTTCAAAATTATTATTAATAATTTCTAACAAAGCTTGGCTTAAAACTTTTTTTTCATCATTTTTATTGGAAATATATATTTTAGATTCTTCGATAATATGAGCAATTTTACTAGATAAATAAGCTAATTTATACTTTGAATCTATTCTATTTAATAATTCATCAATTGAAGGAAAATTAAGACCTTCATTTATTTCTTTTAACATAATTTTTTTCAAAACCTACCTTTTTTCTTTTAAAATTTTTTCCAAATAATAAGAAATACTATTTTTTGTTTTAGAATGTTCAGCTACAATTATAGATATAATCTTATCTACAGCATTTTCTACTTCATCATTAACTACTATATAATCATACTTATACGCTAATTTAAATTCTTCGTCAGCTTTTTTTAATCTTTTTTTCAAAACTTCTTCAATTTCTGTATTTCTTTTTATCAAACGTTTATATAAATGTTGTTTAGAAGGAGGAGTAATAAAAATCAAAACACTATTTTTATTTAACTCATGTTTTCTAATTTCCAAAGCTCCTTGAATATCTAATTCTAAAATAACTTCTTTGCCTTTTTTTAATTTTTCTAACAACTTTTTATAAGGAGTTCCGTAATAATTATGGACAAATTTTTTATATTCCAAAAAATAATTTTCTTTAATTTTTTTTTTAAATTGTTCTTTAGTTACGAAAAAATAATCTTTTTGATTTCGTTCATATGAACGAGGAGGTCTACTAGTCATTGAAACAGAATAAGAAAAATTATGTCCTTTTCTCTGAAATAAAGATTTTAAAATAGTTCCTTTACCTGCTCCCGATGGCCCTGAAATTACTATCATTAAACCTTTTTTATGTAGTTTCATAATTATTAGGTATTTCCTTTTTTAAATTTATCTTTTTCATATTCAACTAAATCATTTTTTAATTTAGTAACTAAATTGAATAATTTATTTTGAACATAAATAACCTTAATAATCTCTCTATCTTTCATTAATAAATTAATTTTGTCATTATCTAATATTTTTTTTAAAAGAACACTTTTTTTTTCATTTTTATCTATAAACAAATTAATTTTAAACTTTCCGTCAACTTGCACAATAATTTTTGTTTTATTAGAATTTAGATTAGATAATTCATAAGTAGAATTATATGGCCATCGAGAATTTACTAAAACTTCTTTATTAGCAAGAAAATAAAAATTTAATTCTTCAGTTATATGAGGAGATATAGGATTTAATAATTGCAAAAATATTTTCATTTGTTTATTACTTATTTTTTTCCATTTATAAACTTTATTAACAAAAATCATAAGTTCACTAATTACTTTATTAAATTTTAAAATATCATAATAATTTGTAACTTTCTGAACAGTCTGATATAAAATAGAATTTAATGGTAAAAAATCTACTTCCGAAATATAAGATAAAGAAAAAATTTTATATATTCTGTTTAAAAATCTTTGAATTCCTTTTAATCCGTTTTCTGTCCAAATTTTATCATCTTCTAGTGGTCCTAAAAACATAATATACATTCTTAAAACATCAGCACCATATTTATCTAAAACTAAACTTGCATTTATACTATTTTTTTTAGATTTACTCATTTTTAAATTATCTTTACCTAAAATCATCCCTTGATTAACTAATTTTTTAAAAGGTTCTTTAGTAGAAACTAATCCTAAATCATATAAGAACTTATGCCAAAAACGAGAATATAATAAATGGCCAACTGTATGTTCTTTTCCACCAATATAAATATCTACAGGTAAAAAATAATCTAACTTTTTTTTAGCTTCTTCAGTATTTAAAGGAATGATACCTAAATAATTTTTTAAAATATAACCAATATAATACCAAGAACTTCCAGCTACTTGAGGCATAGTATTTGAATCTCTTTTATACTTTTTACCATCTTTTTCGAAATATAACCAAAAAAAAGCTTTTGATAAAGGAGATTTTCCATCACCTGAAATTTCAATTTTATCTAAAAAAGGTAATTTTAAAGGTAAATCTTCATCTTTTTCTAAATAAACATTATCATTTTCATCATAAAAAACAGGAAAAGGCTCTCCCCAATATCTTTGACGAGAAAAAACCCAATCATGCATTTGATAAGTAGAATAAATATAACCATTTTTTTTTATTTTTGAAAATTTTATTATTTTACGTTCTGCTTCTGCTAATGTTAATCCATTTAAAAAAGAACTATTAATAAGAATACTATTTCGAAAATCATTCGCTTTATTAAAATAATCTTTTTTTTCTTTTTTTAAAAAATGAATCAAATTATCATTTTTTAAAATATTAACTAATTTTAAATTCATTTTGATTGAAAAATCGAAATCTCTCATATCACAAGAAGGCACGCACATAACTGCTCCTGTCCCGAAATGCATTAAAACATAATCAGAAATCCAAATTGGAATTTTTTCGTTATTAAAAGGATGCAAAACATAACTTCCTGTAAAAACACCTGTTTTTTCTTTATTAATTTGTCTTTCTAAAACACTTTTTCTAACTGTTTTCTTTAAATAGTTTTTGACCTGAATTTTATTTTCTTGAGAAGTTACAAACAAAACTAAAGGGTGTTCGGGAGATAAAATTACAGCGTTAATTCCGAAAATAGTACTAGGTTTAGTTGTGAAAACTTTAATAAATTTATTATAATTATTATTATCATTTTTTTTTTCATATTTATCTAATAAAATAGGAAATTCAAAAATAAAACCTTCTTTTTTACCTATCCATTTTCTTTGAATTTCTTTGATTTCGCTTTTCCAATCTAAAATATTTAAATCGTCTAAAAGTCTATCAGCATAATCAGTAATTTTTAAAACCCATTGTTTCATTTTCTTTTTAACAACAGGAAAATGACCTCTCTCTGAAAAAATTCCTTCATCATTTTGTATAATTTCTTCATTAGCTAAAACAGTTCCTAATTTTTTACAAAAATTAACTTCTACATCTTGTATAAAAGCTAAACCTTTTTCATAAAGTTTTTTAAAAATCCATTGTGTCCATTGATAAAAATATTCATCTGATGTTGCTAATTCTTTACTCCAATCAATACCCTTGCCTAATGATTCTATTTGTTTTTTGAATTTATAAATATTTTCATAAGTAAATTTTTGAGGATTTTTTCCTGTTGTTAAAGCATATTGTTCAGCCGGTAAACCAAAAGAATCCCAACCAAAAGGATGTAATACATTATATCCTTGCATCCTTTTAAATCTACTAATAATATCACTTGCTGTATAACCTTTAATATGTCCTACATGTAAACCTTCAGAAGAAGGATAAGGAAACATATCTAGACAATAAAACTTTTTTTTACTAAAATCATCATTAGTTTGAAAAGTTTTTTTTTTTTTCCAATATTCTTGCCATTTAGATTCTATTTTTTTAAAATTATAAATTAACATAAAAATACCCACTTTTTAGTTTAATATAACAAAACTAACTAACATTTTTCTTATATTTTATATTTTATATTATTTAAAATAATATCTTGTTGTTTATTTAACTTTTTTAGGTTATTATTAATAATAATTTATAAATTATTTAAATTAATAAATGAAAATTATGTTTATAAAAAATAAATAAAAATTTAGTTTTAAATTATAATATATTCATATTATAAATTTATATTATATTATATTCAAATATCATAATATATTATATATAATAACGATAAACATTTTTTTAAACTATAAAATTGCAAAATTAATAGAAATATTATAATTAAGGGAAAAAATAAAATAATACTTTTTATTTTTCTTAAATAAAAAATAAAACATAAAATATTTTTTATCTTAAAAAAAATATATAAAATAGTATTAGTTTATTTGGGTTTAAATATAATTTTGCTATAATAGTGATATGTTGAAATGTAAAATATAAAAAATAAAGAAATAATTAATTATATAAAATTTATAATAGTAATAAAAGAATGAAGAAAATATATTAAATATATTTTTTTTTAGAAAAAATTTTAATAAAAAATAAATTAAATTTTTTTATTTAAAAAATAAGGAGGTTTTGAATAAAAATATGTACAATAAAAATAATTTTAAAAATAAAAATAATTTTATTATAGAACGTTTTAAAAATGGTTGGAAAATTAGAAGTGTAAAAGATTCTGATCAATCATCAACATGTTCTGTTAAATCAATTGCATTTAAAACTTTTTTATTATTTTGTTTATCATTTTTAAGCTGTATATTTACGCATTTAATATTTAATTATTGGATAAACAAAACGGTAATTAGTAAAATAACAAAATTATATTATATAAAAAGAATAATGGTGTGTTGTATTGTTGCTCAAATAGCTATATCAATAGCAACTTTTTTCTCTTCTTTAAAACATCAGAAAAAAATTAGTATTAGTATGTCTATCATAGATGGTATAAGTATTTATTTCTTCTTTTATTTACTAAACTACCATTTTTATAATGTGGGGCAAGCTTGTTGTCTTGCTATTGTAGCTACTGCAATATTATTTATGTCTGTTCATTTAATATATAAATTAAATATTATTAAAGTAAATAGATATAAATGGAGAATGATATTATTCGCATGTGCTTTCACTTTAATACTAACAGAATTAATAGCTTCGTGGGTATTAAAAATAAGTTATAAACACCCACTATATTTATTTTTAATTGGTGGTAGTTTATTTTTTGCTTCTATAACATTATTAAGGGATTTTGATGATATGAATACTCTTGTATCTTATCAAATTCATAAAGATCATGAATGGATAATAGCTCTAGGTTTTTATTTGAATATTATTTATATATTTATAAACATTATTAGACTGTTAATGGCAACAGGTTTTTTAAAAGAAAGAGAAAGTTAAAAAAAATAATAAAAATTATATTTTTTGAAATAAAAAAGATCTTTTTAAACTAAAAAGATCTTTTTTTATTTGATTAAAAAAATACAAAATATTATTTAATAATCTTTAAAACAACTCCAGCACCAATAGTCTTCCCGCCTTCACGAACAGAAAATTTAGTTTCTTCTTCAATTGCTATTGATTGAATCAACTTTACCTTTATATGTACTAAATCACCAGGCATTGCTATTTCCTTTTTGATATTATCCTTTGGATCTATTATTTCTTCAATTTTTCCAGTCACATCAGTAGTTCTCACATAAAACTGAGGTCTATAATTAGTACATATAGCAGTTTTACGACCACCTTCATTCGATTTAAGAAGATAAATTTTTGCTAAAAATTGAGAATATGATTTAATTGAATTCGGAGCACAAATAACTTGACCACGTTCAATATCATCACGATTAATACCACGTAATAAAACCCCCACATTTTCACCTGCCATAGCATTATCTAAATTTTTTCTAAACATTTCAATACTAGTAACAACAGATTCTTGAACTTTGTCTTTTAAACCAACTATTTCAACTTTATCACCAGTATTAATTTGACCACGTTCAACACGTCCTGTAGCTATTGTTCCTCTTCCTGTAATTACAAAAACATCTTCTATAGGCATTAAAAAAGGTTTATTCATTATTCTTACAGGATCTTTAACATAACTATCTAAATAATCAATTAATTCTCCTGTTTTATTGAAATAATGTTCATCTCCCTCTAAAGATTTTAGAGCTGAACCTCTGATAATAGGAACATTTTCATGATCAAAACCATGTTTTTTCAACAAATCTTTCAACTCTAATTCTATTATTTCTATAAGCTCTGGTTCGACATCTGAAATATCACATTTATTTAAAAAAATTAATAATTGTGGAATTCCTACTTGCTTAGCTAATAAAACATGTTCTGATGTTTGTGGCATAATACCATCTTTTGCTGAAACAACTAAAATAGCTGCATCCATTTGAGCAGCGCCTGTAATCATATTTTTAATATAATCAGCATGTCCAGGACAATCTACATGAGCATAATGTCTTTTTAAAGTTTGATATTCAATATGAGCTGTATTAATTGTAATCCCACGTTCTTTTTCCTCAGGTGTTCCATCTATTTCATCATATTTTTTATTCTGAGCTAAACCTTTTAAAGATAAAAAATGAGTAATTGCAGATGTTAAAGTAGTTTTACCATGATCTACATGACCAATAGTACCTACATTTACATGAACTTTATCTCTTATAAATTTTTCATTAGCCATTTTAAGCCTCCTTTTTTATATAGAAAAATTTTTTTAAATAAAAATAAATATTATTATTCAACTATATTACTGATTTCTTTATTAATATTTCTTTCTTTAATTATATTCTCAGTAATATTTTTAGGAGTTTTTTCGTATCTATGCAATTGCATAGTAAAACTAGCTCTTCCTTGGCTATTAGAACGTAAACTTGTAGCATATCCAAACATTTCAGATAAAGGTACTAAAGCTTGAATAGAAACAGCATTATTCCCTCTATTTTCTTGTTTTTCTAATCTTCCTCTTCTAGAAGTTAAATCTCCGATAACATTTCCTAAATATTCATCAGGTGTTATAACCTCTACTTTCATTATAGGTTCTAAAATTGCTAAAACATTTTTTTTACCAGTTTCGGTTAAAGCTCTAGAAGTAGCAACTTTAAAAGCAATTTCAGACGAATCTACATCATGATAAGAACCATCAAACAAAGTAGCTTTCATATCAATTAAAGGATAACCAGCTAAAACACCTCTATGTAGAGATTCTTCTAAACCTTTCTTCACGGCTGTAACATATTCTTTAGGAATAATACCGCCTACAATTTTATCAATAAATTCAAAACCCTTTCCTTCATTAGGTTCGAAAAGAATTTTAACATGACCATATTGGCCTCGACCGCCAGACTGACGTATATATTTACTTTCTATTTCCACTGATTTAATAAAAGTTTCTCTATAAGAAACTTGTGGTTTTGCTACATTAGCTTGTATTGAAAACTCTTTTCTTAAACGATCCATAATAATTTCAAGATGTAATTCACCCATACCAGCAATAATAGTTTGTCCTGTCTCATGATTAATATAAACTCTAAAAGTTGGATCTTCTTCTGCTAGTTTACTTAAAGCTAAAGAAATTTTATCTTGATCATTTTTAGTTTTAGGTTCCACAGCAATTTCTATTACTGGATCCGGAAAATTCATTGATTCTAAAATTATAAAATTATTATCTAAAGTTAAAGTATCCCCTGTAGTTGTATTTTTCAATCCTACTACAGCTACAATATCTCCAGTATATGCTTCTTTAATTTCCTCTCTTGTATTAGCATGCATTTGTAACAAACGTGCAATACGTTCTTTAACTTTTTTAGATGTATTTTGGACATAAGATCCTAATTGAAGATAACCAGAATATATTCTTAAAAAAGTTAAACGACCAACAAAAGGATCTGTCATAATTTTGAAAGCTAAAGCAACAAAAGGTTCTTCATCAGAAGCTTTAACAACTATTGGATTTTCATCAGAATCAAATCCAACTAAAGCAGGAACATCGATAGGAGAAGGAAGATAATCAATTATAGAATCTAAAATCTTTAAAACTCCTTTATTTTTAAAAGAAGAACCACATAAAATAGGGAAAAAATTAATACTTAAAGTAGCTTTTCTAATTACTTTTTTTAAAATATCAGAATTTATAAATTTATTCTCTATAAAAAGATTCATTAAATTATCATCAAAATCCGATAATACTTCAATTAATTCTTCTCTTTTTAAAATAACCAAATCTTTTAAATTATTAGGAATATCTATAACTTTACCTGTTTCATTAGGAGAACCATCATATTCAAAAGCTGTCATTTCGACTAAATCAATAATACCCCTAAAATTATTTTCTTGTCCTATCGGCCATTGAATAGCAGCTACTTTAATTCCTAATCTTTCTTTTAAAGTATTAATAGCATATTCAAAATTAGCTCCTATTTTATCCATTTTATTAACAAATATAATTCTTGGTACTTTATATTCAGTAGCTTGACGCCAAACTGTTTCTGTTTGAGATTCTACTCCAGCTTGAGCATCAATAATAGCAATTGCTCCATCTAAAACTCTTAAAGAACGAGAAACTTCTACTGTAAAATCAACATGTCCAGGAGTATCAATAATTTGAATTTGATGTTTTTTCCAAAAAACTTTTGTAGCTGCAGAAGTTATTGTTATACCTCTTTTTTTTTCTTGTTCCATCCAATCCATTTGAGAAGCTCCATCGTGAGTTTCTCCTATCTTATGAATTTTTCCAGCATGAAACAAAATTCTTTCTGTTGTGGTTGTTTTACCAGCATCTATATGAGCCATAATGCCAATATTTCGTGTTTTTTCTAAACTAAATTGACGTCCCATATTGTGGTCTCTCCCTTATATTTTTAATTTTCGTTATATCTAAATCACCAACGATGATGAGCGAAAGCTTTATTAGCTTCAGCCATTCGATAAGTATCTTCTTTTTTTTTTATAGTAGATCCTATACCATTTGAAGCATCAATAATTTCTTTAGCTAATTTTTCTTCCATACTATTTTCATTACGTTTTTGAGCATATTGTATCAACCATCTTAATCCTAAAGATTGACGTCTTTCTGGACGAACTTCTGAAGGAACTTGATAAGTTTGGCTACCTATAGTACGCGTACGTACTTCTAAAATAGGCATAACATTTGCTAAAGCTTGATTAAAAACATCTATAGATTCTTTTTTAGTAATTTTTTTTATTTTATCTAAAGCTTTATATAAAATATTTTGAGCAATACTTTTTTTACCATCTTTCATGATAGTATTAATTATTTTAGTTACTAACTTAGAATTATAAATTGGATCAGGAGAGATATCTCTTTTATAAATACGTTTCTTACGAGACATAGTTTAATTCACTTTCTTTTTTAATATTTTTTTATTTATTTTAAACTTTATTTGAACTTTATTTTTTTTCTTTTGTAACTGTTTTTTTAGCACCATACTTTGAACGAGCTTGTTGTCTATTATTAACTCCTGTTGTATCTAAACTCCCTCTTATAATATGATATCTAACACCTGGTAAATCTTTAACTCTGCCACCACGAACTAAAACTACACTATGTTCTTGCAAAGAATGACCAACTCCTGGAATATAAGCAGTAACCTCATTTCCGTTACTTAAACGAACTCTAGCTACTTTTCTCAAAGCCGAATTAGGTTTTTTCGGAGTTAAAGTTAAAACTTTAATACAAACTCCTGATTTTTGTGGAGAATTATAATATATATTTTTCTTCTTTAAACTATTAAAACTATATCTTAAAGATGGAGATTTAACTTTATAAGTTTTTGATACTCTTTTTTTTCTGATTAATTGGGAAATAGTCGGCATTTTCTTTAACCTTTCTTTTTTTTTAGAAAAAATTAGATAATTAATTATATCTTTTTTTTCAAAAAAAATCAATATTGTTTATTTTTAATTTATTTATCTATTTAAATAATAAATTAAACAATATCTTCATTTTTATCTTTATATATTGTTATTTTATTATCTATTTTCGGATATTTAAAAGATAAAGTTTCTAAGATACCTGTACCTGCAGGAATAAGACCTCCTACAATAACATTTTCTTTTAAACCATATAAATAATCTGTTTGTCCTTTGATAGCAGCATCAATTAAAATTTTAGTTGTTTCTTGAAAAGAAGCAGCAGATAATAAAGAATCACTTTTTAAAGAAGCTCTTGTTATTCCTAATAAAATAGGACGTCCTACAGCAAGATTTTTATTATTTTGAATCATTTCCATATTAGCATGTTTAAAATCTTTGAAAGATACTTCTAAACCTGGCAATAAGTTGGTATCTCCTTCAAAAATAACTAAAACTTGTTTAAACATTTGACGAATAATAATTTCAATATGCTTATCACTAATAGTAACACTTTGAGATTGATAAACTTTTTGTACTTCTTCTAAAATATATTTTTGTGTTTCTTCGACATTAGTCACTCTTAATAATTCTCTTAATTCTATAGAACCATTTGTTAATTTTTGACCCGCTTTAATATACATATTTTTGCTTACTAATATTTCAGAATTAAAAAGAGCATTATAAATAAATTCTGTTTTTTGATCAGAATCTGAAATAATTTTAATTTCATAAAAATTAGAATTAATATTTTTAATATCTTTAACAAAACCACTACATTCACTAATTATTGCTTTTCCTTTAGGTTTTCTAGCTTCAAATAATTCTTGAATTCTTGGTAATCCTTGAGTAATATCAGAAACAGCTAAAACACCGCCAGTATGAAAAGTTCTCATAGTTAATTGAGTGCCGGGTTCACCAATAGATTGAGCTGCTATAACACCAACAGCTTCTCCTATTTCAACAATTTTATTTGTAGCTAAATTCAAACCATAACATTTAGAACAAATACCATGTTCACAATTACAATTTAAAATATTTCTTATTTTAACTTTTTTAATATTTAATTTAACTATTTTATCAATAATTTCCTTAGTAATTAGTTCATTTTTGTTTAAAATAATTTCTTTATTTTTAGAATTAATAATATTTTCTGCCGAAAAACGACCAAAAATACGTTGAGATAATGAAATAATTTCTTTTTCATCTCTGTTCATAGGTTCTATAAAAATACCTTTATCTGAACCACAATCTTCTTTCATAATTATATTATCTTGAGCAACATCTACTAATCTACGTGTTAAATAACCTGATTCTGCTGTTTTTAAAGCCGTATCGGTAGAAACTTTTCTAGCTCCATGTGTAGAAATAAAAAATTCAGATACAGTAAGACCTTCTTTAAAAGAACTTTTTACCGGAATTTCTAAAATTTCTCCTTTAGGACTATTCATTAAACCCCTCATACCAGATAATTGAGAAAAATTGGAAGCATTACCACGAGCACCACTGTCACTTATCATAAACAAATGATTATTAGATTTAAATTCTTTCATTAAACCTTCTTGAATCTTATCACGAACATTTTTCCATTCTTGAATAACTAAATTCTTTTTTTCAGAAATAGTTAATAAACCATGATCATACCATTTTTCTATTTTTAATATTTTGTTTTCTACTTCTGTTAGTAATTCTTTTTTTTTTGAGTAAACATTAATATCAGAATGAGAAATAGTAATACCTGCTATAGTTGAATATTTAAATCCTAAATCTTTAATATTATCTAACATTCTTGAAGTTTCTGTAATATTACTTTTTTTAAAAACATAATCAATAATCATAGATAAAAATTTCTTTTTAAAAGGTTGTGTAATATTAATATTAGGTAAAATATCTTTTGGATTTACGTTTTTAGGTACAAAATAAAGATCAGGAGTTTTTATTTCTAAATTATATATTGTTGGTTCTTGTATATAATTAAAATTAGATGGTAAAATTTCATTAAAAATCAACTTGCCTAATGTAGTAACTAAATATTTTTCTTTTTGTTCTTCAGTAAAACAAGAATCAATATTAGAAGCTTTCACTAAAATTCTTGTATGAATTTCAATTTCTTTATTATAAAATGATAACTCAGCTTCTTTTAAATCACAGAATATTTTACCTTCATTTCTATGTTTATACTCTTCTGCCTTTTTATAATTGATGATATTTTGATAATCTTGCGATATAAAATATTTACTTTTTTCCATAGTTAAATAATAATTCCCTAAAACCATATCTTGTGAAGGAGATAAAACAGGACTACCATTTTTAGGATCTAAAATATTATTAGAAACTAACATCAATAAACGTGCTTCAGCTTGTGATTCAATAGATAATGGTAAATAAACAGCCATTTGATCACCATCAAAATCAGCATTAAAAGCTGGAGTGACTAAAGGATGTAATCTAATAGCTTTTCCATCTATTAATTTTGGTTCAAAAGCTTGTATCCCTAGACGATGCAATGTAGGAGCTCTATTTAATAAAACAGGATGTTCTTTAACTACATCTTCTAAAATACTTAAAACATATTCATTCATTTGTTCATATAAAATAGTAGCATTCTTTCTATCGATACCCTTAACTTCTTGTAATTTATTTAAAATAAAAGGTTTAAATAAAATTAATGCCATTTGTCTAGGTATACCACATTGATGAATTTTTAAATCTGGTCCTACTATAATTACAGAACGAGCAGAATAATCAACTCTTTTTCCTAAAAGATTCTGTCTAAAACGACCTTGTTTACCTCTTAACATTTCAGATAAAGACTTTAAATTTTTATTTCTTTCTATATTAGTACTATTTTTTTTATTGGTTTTAACATTGTCAAATAGAGCATCAACAGCTTCTTGTAACATTCTTTTTTCATTTTTTATAATTAATCTAGGAGCTTTTTGTTTAATTTGTTTTTTCAAACGATTATTACGATTTAAAATTCTTCTGTATAAATCATTAATATCAGTAGTAGCAAAACGTCCACCATCCAAAGGAACTATAGGCCTTAAATCAGCTGGTAATACAGGAATAACCTCCATAACCATCCATTCAGGTTTATTATCTGAATTATTAAAAGATTCAATTATCTCTAATCTTTTAATAATATTATCTCTTTTTTGTTTAGAAACTTTTGGTAAAAAAAACCTTAATTCTTGAATTATTTCAGTTAAATTTAATTCTTCTAACATTTTTTTAATAGCTTCTGCTCCGCTTAAAGCAATGAAACTATTACCATAATGTTCTAAATAGTGGCCATATTGAATTTCGCTTATTATTTGATTCTTTTCTAAATTAGTTTTACCTGGATAAAACACAATATAGGAGGCATAATAAACTATTTCAGATAATTCTTTAGCTTTTATACCTAATAAAATAGCTAATCTACTAGGTGAACTATTCAAATACCAAGTATGTACTATAGGAGCAGCTAATTCGATATGCCCCATTCTTTCTCTTCTAACTTTTTGTTCTGTAATTTCCACTCCACATTTAGAACAAATTTGACCTTTTCTCAAAGTTACTTTTTTAGTACAAAAACATTGTAAATCTTTTATAGGTCCAAAAATTTTTGGACAAAAAAGACCTCCCATTTCTGGTTTAGCAGTACGATAATTAATAGTTTCATAATTAACTATTTCACCATAAGACCATTGTCTTATTTCATGTGGAGAAGCTAAACGAATTTTAAAATATTCATATTCGCGACTACCATATTCTTTATTTTTTTTATTTTTTATTAAAAAATCTTTTTTTACTAAATTTTCTTTAATAATGAATAATTGATTATGATTATATAAAGTAAAAATATTATTAATTTCTTCCAAAAAAATTTTATTTTCTTTTAATATTTCTAATAACAAAATGTTATTAGCTTCTAATAAAGAACGTAAATTAATAATTTTGTTTTTTTGTAAAATATTTATTAAATTTGCTGATAAATCCAAATTTTTTAAATCAGAAGGTAAAAAAAATTTTTTCAAAACAAAAATAATTTCATATATAATTTCTTGTCCTAATAAATACTTTAAATTTGATAAACTATAAGAATTAAAATCTATTAAATAATTAATACCAATAGATTTTAATCCTTCTAATATTTTTGGAGATGAAAAAAAGTCTTCAATTTTTATATTTAAATTCATAATTAAAATTATTTACTCCTTATTATTCATAAAAATAAAATTTTTTTTACCTTTAAAGAAAGATTTATTCATATAAGTTCTGAAAAAATTTTCTCACTATTATTGATCTAAATTAAAAATAAGTTATATTAAATCTAAAATTTATGTTTAAAATAATATAAAGAAAGAATTTAATTTATTATAAATAATAATGTTTGATAAATACTTGTATAGTATTTTTTTTTGAATATAAAAAAGAATTTTTTACGAAAAAATATTTATTTCAAAAAATATTAGATAAAAAATTCTGGAAAATATTTTAATTTAAATTTTTTTACTTATTTGATTTAAAAATAATTTATTATTAAAATATTATTTAAAATAATTAAATTTAATAAATTAATTTTGTTAATCAGATATATTACTTAATTTAAATATCTTATTTATTCTTCCTTTAATAATTATTAGGTAAACAAAATTATTCTATTTTAATTAGTTATAATTATATTTTTTTTGTAAGAAAGAAAAATGAAGACTTATTTATAGTAATAATGACATATTTTTTTATAGATAATAATAATATAATATCTATTTTATAAAAAAATAAGTATTAAAATTAATAATTTTATTAACATTATTTATGAATAATAAATCTTTATTCTTATTATTTATATTTAAATTTTGTTAAGTTTAAGTTAAAAATTATTAGTTAATTTTAAAAATTAATAATCAATTTTCTTTTTTACTTACTAAAGAATAATGAACTTTATTTTCTTTAGTATCTGACTTAATTAATTCTACATGAAGACCTAAAGATTGTAATTCTTTAGCAAAAACTCTAAAACTTTCAGGAATAGACGGTTTCGGCAAAGGTAAACCATTCACAATAGCATTATAAGTCTTATTACGACCAATTATATCATCGCTTTTAACAGTTAAAAGTTCTTGTAAAGTATGGGCAGCACCATAACCATATAAACTCCAAACTTCCATCTCGCCTGTTCTTTGACCACCAGGACCACTATGACCTTGACCACGAGTAGCTTGATTAGTAATCAAAGTATAAGGGCCAACATTTCTAGCATGCAATTTATCATCTACCATATGAGATAATTTAATCATATATATCACTCCTATAGAAACCGGATGATCATATTGTTCACCTGTTCTACCATCATACAAAATACTTTTTCCATCTAAAGGTAAATTAGCCTCTTTTAAAATATCATTCAAATCTTCGTTATTAACTCCATCAAATACAGGAGTAGCAATTTTTATACCTATTTTTTTAGCTGCAATACCTAAATGCATTTCTAAAATTTGTCCAATATTCATTCTACTCGGAACACCTAAAGGATTTAACATAATATCAATTATAGTGCCATCAGCCATATAAGGTAAATCTTCTTGTGGTAAAATACGAGAAATAACTCCTTTATTACCATGTCTCCCTGCTATTTTATCCCCTTCTTTTATTTTTCTTTTTTTAGCAATATAAACTCTAACACTTTCATTAATACCAGGAGTTGCTAAAATATCACCGTTTTTAACAGAAAAATATTCAACATTTTGAACAATACCACTTTCTCCAAAAGGAACTCTTAAAGAACTGTCTTTATAATCACGTGCTTTTTCACCAATAATAGTTTGAATTAATTTTTCATGTGGAGTAGGTTCAAAAATTCCTTGTGGCACAATCTTTCCTACTAAAATATCCCCTTCCTTAACTTCTGAACCAGGAATAATAATACCTCTATGATCTAAATTTTTAATAGCTTCTGCACTCACATTCGGAACTTGTCTTGTAATTTCTTCCTTACCAGCACCTTTTTTTAATTCTCTTGTGTTAATTTCATATTTATTAATATGAATAGAAGTGTATGCATCATTTTGTACTAATTTTTCTGACATAATAATAGCATCTTCGTAATTATATCCATGCCAAGTCATGAAAGCAACAGTTAAATTTCTACCTAAAGATAATTCTCCATTAGAAGTAGCAGGACCATCAGCGATAATATCACCTTTTTTTACAAATTCTTTTTTTAATACAATAGGTTTATGTAAAAGAAGAGTATTTTGGTTAGATTTCAGAAAATTAGTTAATTCATAAATCCGTTCATAACCATTTTCTTCTTCAATAATTATTTTTTGAGCATCAACATAAGATACAATACCATCTTGTTCTGCTATGACTAAACAACCAGAATCTTTAGCTATTCTGTGTTCTACTCCTGTACCTACTACAGGAGCTTCAGGAATTAAAAGAGGAAGTGCTTGACGTTGCATATTAGTCCCCATTAATGCTCTAGAAGCGTCATTATGTTCTAAAAAAGGAATAGAAGAAGTAGCGATTGATACTATTTGTTTTGGAGAAACATCAATATAATCTAACTTATCTATATTAAATAATCCTGTTTCTCCGTTTTTTCTAGCAATAACTTTATTTTCCAAAAAAATATTATTTTTATCCAAAATAGAATCAGCAGAAGCAATAATTTTTTCTTCTTCTTGAGAAGAGGTTAAATATTCAAATTCATTTAAAACTTTAGTAATGCCATTTATTTGTTTAACTTTTAAAAATGGAGTTTTAATAAAACCATATTTATCTACTTGTGCATAAGTCGCTAAAGAAGAAATTAAACCAATGGAAGGACCTTCTGGAGTTTCTATTGGGCATAATCTTCCATAATAAGAATTATGTACATCTCTCACTTCTACCCCAGCTCTATCACGATCAATACCTCCATTACCTAAAGCAGAAATTCTTCTTTTTTGAGTTAATTCAGCTAAAGGATTAACTTGATCCATAAAATGAGATAAACGAGAACTTCCGAAAAAAGTTTTAATTACTACAGATAAAGAAGAAAAATTAACCAAACCACCAGGAGTTATAGAATCAAATTTACTAATAGTCATTCTGTCTTTAATATTTTTTTCCGCTCTTATTAAACCTATACGAAATTGATTTTTCAATAATTCCCCTACTAATCTTAATCTTCTATTACCTAAATAATCAATATCATCAATTTTGCCAATATTTTGATAAAGATTTAGAAAATAACTAATACTAGCGATAATATCTGATAAAACAATATTTTCTTTATTCTCATTTTGATTGTTACCAATTACTTTAATAAAAATCTTATTTTCTTTTTCATCCAAAAAATAAACATCTAAAACTTCATTTAAAATTTTTTTTTGTTCATAATGTTGATTATTTTTATTATTTTTTTGATTTGTAAAATATCGAATTATTCTTTCTTCTATATTATCTTTATTTTTATCAATAATTTTTATAGTTTCATCATTAAATAAAGAATCTTTTTCTATTAATATTTCACCTGTTTTAAGATCAAAAATATTTTCTTTAACATAAACATTTTTATCTTTATCATCATTTTTGATATAAGTCAGAACAAAGTTATTATCTAAATTTATTTTACTTTCCAAATTAGTATCTGAATTAATAAATTCTATTTTAAATAAATCACGTTTATTTTTTAGTTCATCAATAATATTCTTAGTTAAAAAAGTATCTTTAGGAAATAAAATCTTTTTAGTAGTTTTATCTACTAAATCTTGTGCTAAAAAAGTATTTTCAACTCTTTCTAAAACATCAAGTTTTTTATTTAATTTATATCTCCCCACAGAAGAAAGATCATATTTTTTACGATCAAATAATCTATTCCTAATAAACTCTCTTGCAGTATTCGCAGAAACTTTCTCACCTTGATGTAATTTAGAATATAATTCTATAACAGCATCATTAGAATTAGAATCATTATTTTTATCAAAACTTAAATTTAATAAATCATGTTTTCCAAAAAAATTTTCAATATCTTGACGATTATTAAAACCTAGTGCATGAATAAATTTAGTAAGAGGTATTTTTTTAGATCTATCTAATTTAGCATATAAAATATCTTTATTACTTTGTTCATATTCAATCCAAGCTCCCCTAGTTGGAATAATTTGAGCTTCAAAACGTATTTTATTAAATTTAACATCAAATTTTTCAGTAAAATATGCACCTGATGAACGTATAATTTGTGATATAACTACTCTTTCTGTGCCGTTAATAATAAAAGTACCAGAAGGAGTCATCAAAGGTAAATCAGTCATCAAAATACGGCTTTTTTTAATTTCTCCTGTAAAAACATTTTCTAATCGAACATTAACAAATAATTCACAACAATAACTAAAATCTCTTTTTTTTGCTTCTTTAAAATTTAATCTTGGTTTTTCTAAAAAAAAGTCGTCAAAATATAGTTTCAAATCGCCATTATAACTTTCAATAGGTGAAATATCTTCTAAAGAATCTTGAATGCCTTTTTTTAAAAATAATTCAAAAGATTTAGTTTGTGTTTGAATTAGATTAGGTAATTCAATATCATAATTAATTTTTGAATAATTTCTACGTTCTGTTTTTGTACCATATTTAATATTTTGATATTTTTTCATTTTTTTGACTCCTGATCATTTTTTTGAATCCCAAATTAATAAAATCATTTTAAAATAAACAATAAAAACCTAAGATACAAAATAATTTTTTTCTTAGGTTGATATCATAATAAATATTAATTCTTTAAACAATATTAATCTAATATTAATATTATGTTTATAATTTTAAATAATCTTATTTTTTAACTTCTTCCAAATCTATATCAACTCCAATTTCTTGAAATCTTTTTTTAATATCTTCTGCTTCTTTTTTTGATATTTCTTTTTTAATATAAGAACCTATTTTATCAACTATTTTTTTGGAATCCAATAAACTACCTTGAGTTATTTCTCGTACTAATTTAATAATGGATAAAGTTCCCTCATTAGAATTTGTACCTTTATAAATAACATTAAAAAATTTTTCTTCTTCTTTAGTTGTTTTTACTTCAGCAGCATTAGATGGATTAACAAAATGAGAAGTATCTACGCCAAATTCTTTTTTTAATTCATCAACTAATTCTTTAATTTCTAATACATTCATTTTTTTCAAATTCTCTATAAAATCTTTTTTATCTAGTTTAGACATTAAAATTTCCTCTTTTCTTTTTCTAAAAATAATTCATAATAAAAAATAACTAATAATAAAAATAGATAATCACAATATAGTTAGTTAATTATCTTTTTTTTCTATTTTTAATTTTTGTGACAAACACATTTCTAAAATAATAACTAATTCTCTAATAGGCATTAAAAGATTAAAAACCAAAATAGAAATTAATTCTTTTTTAGAAGGTAAAACTGCTAAAGTATTTATCATATCTTTTGAATATATTTGTTGTTCTATAAGACCTGAAATGATTTTTAAAAATTTATTTTTCTGAGAAAAATAAAATAAAATTTTTAAAGGTTCGGTTATTTCTTCATTGCTCAATAATAAAGCTTTAGGATAATTTATTATATCAGCTAATTCTTTCAAATTAATTTGTAAAAAAGCTCTTTTTATAATATTATTTGCATACAATTTTATTCTACTATTAAATTTTCTTAATTGAACTCTTAATTCAGTAAAATCTTTAACTGTAAGTTTTTGATAATCAAACAATAAAACTATTTTCGAACGTTGAATATCATTCACTAATTGACTTACATCTTCGCTTTTTTTTTTAATAATATTTCTTAACATAGAAACTAAAATCCCTTCTATCGAAAATTTTATAATTCATTTTTTAGTTAAAATAAAGAAAAAAAACGTATTTTTTTATAAAAAAAACTTATTTTAAAAAATTTTTTTCAAAAATTAAATTTAGAATCAATAGTAGTATGATTAATTTTGATACCCGGAGACATAGTAGAAGAAATATTAATAGATTTAATAAAGTTACCTTTAACTGTTTTAGGTTTAATAGAGATTAAATGTTTATAAAAGAAAACTAAATTTTCTAATATTTTTTCATTATCAAAAGAACATTTACCTATAATGATATGAAGATTACCTGTTTTATCTACTTTATATTCAATTCTTCCTTTCTTGATATCTTTTATAATTGACGATATTTTATCCGTAACAGTACCTAATTTAGGATTAGGCATTAATCCTTTAGGACCTAAAATTTTCCCAAGTTTAGTAATCATAGGCATCATTTCAGGAGTGACAATTAATATATCAAAATCTGTCCAATTTTGAGATATTTTTTGTATTAATTCTTCTACTCCTACAAAATCTGCACCATTTTCCTCCGCCTCTTTTAATTTTGATCCTTTAGCAATTACAGCTATTTTCCATTTTTTACCAATACCTTTAGGTAAAACTAAATGTCCGCGAATATTTTGTTCTATTTTTTTAGGGTCTAAATTTAAAGAAAAATTACACTCTACAGTAGCATCAAAATTAGCTATTTTAGTTTTTTTCATTAAAGTTATAGCTTCTGAAACTTCATACAATTTCTGCAACTCTATTTGTTGAACAACAGATAAATATTTTTTAGATCTTTTCATATATTTTTTTAAAAAAATAAAACCTTTCGATGAATTTAAATAATAATTTTAATTAAAAAAAAATAAAACAAAAAATTTCTTTTAAAATATAAATCATTTTTCTATAATAATACCCATATTAATAGCTGTGCCTTCAATAATTTTACAAGCACTTTCTAAAGAATAAGCATTTAAATCAGGCATTTTTAACTTAGCTATTTCTCGTATTTGTTCATATTTAATAGTAGCTATTTTATTTTTGATAGAATTAGAAGAACCTTTTTCTATATTAGCTGCTTTTTTTAAAAGATCACTAGCTGGAGGAGTTTTTATAATAAAACTAAAAGTTTTATCATCATAAACAGAAATAACTACAGGAACCATAAAACCAATCTTATCTTTTGTAGCATTATTAAATTGAGAACAAAACAACGGAATATTAACTTTTGCTTGACCTAAAGCAGGTCCTACTGGTGGTGCTGGATTAGCTTTTCCTGCCATAATTTGCAATTTTATAACTTTTATATTTTTTTTTTCCATTTTGATATTACCACTTCTTTTAATTATATTAAATTAAATAATTTCTTTAAAATCAGAAAAAGAAATTTCAATAGGAGTTGTTCTACCAAATAAGTCAATTTCTACTATCAGTTTATTTTGATTATAATCTAAATAAGAAACGTTTCCTACTTGGCCCGAAAAAGAACCATTAATAATTTCCACTTTTTTATTAATTAAATAATCATAATTTTTTTTAGTTTCTAATCCTATTTTAATTAAAATAGGTTGAATTTCGTTATTACTTAAAGGAACAGGTCTTCGAGAATCATTATTATTTCCTCTGATAGAACCTAAAAAATTAGTAACTTTAGGAATATTCTTAACAACAAACCAAGAATAATCATTAACAATCATTTTAACAAAAACATACCCTGAAAACATTTTTTTTTCTTTTTCTTGTTTTGTGCCATCTGCTCTTATTTTAAAATATTTTTCTTTAGGACAAATAACTTCAAAAATTAATTTAGAAATTTTAGTTTTACTATGAGTTAATTTGAGTAAATCTTCTTGTACAGAATTTTCATATCCAGAATAAGTTTGAATAATATACCATTTTGGTTCTTCTATTTCTTCTTTTTTTTTAAAATTAACTTCATTTGTTTCATTTTGATCTTGATCATTTTTTTTTTTCTCTTTACTCATAAATATAACCTTTTTATAATTATCATTGAAGTGATTTAATTTTATTTAAATATTATAATTTACTTTAATACTTGAATATGTTAGAATAAACATCTTTTTTTAAAAACTATAATAACGGATCTATTTTTTCATATAAAAAAGAGAAAAAATAAATAAAAAACTCTAAAACTAAAGTAAAACAAAAAACTTGTATAACTTTTAAAAAAATTTTTCCATAAGAAGGCCAAGAAACTAAATAAATTTCTTTAATTATTTTTTTAATAAAATAAAAAATTCCATACATAAAAAAACAAAAAAATATAATAAAAAAATAATAAAAAGTATTTTTTAATCTAGTATTAATATTAAAAAAATGTTGTTCTAAAGTTCGACATAGTCCCATAAACAACATAGAAAAAACTACTAAAAAAATATTAAATAAACTATATTCTTTTCTTAAAACTTGCAATACTGGAATATTTTTTTTCTCTTTGTTTTGAAATACCACTTAAAAACTCCTTTTTTTATGATTTTATTTCGATTCTTCATGTAAAATATGTTTTTTACATTTAGAGC
Source organism: Candidatus Phytoplasma oryzae (assembly GCF_003263355.1). Taxonomy (GTDB): domain Bacteria; phylum Bacillota_I; class Bacilli_A; order Acholeplasmatales; family Acholeplasmataceae; genus Phytoplasma; species Phytoplasma oryzae_B. Next base: position 91,110 of record NZ_JHUK01000003.1, read on the forward strand.
AATATTTTTTTAGATTTAAACGATGATTTTTTTTATGTGTAGAAATATTATAATTACGATTTAAACAATAACTACATATTAAAATATTTTTTTTAACCATAATAAACAAAACTCAAAAAAACCTTTTAATCTAAAAATTTATATTTTAAAAAATACATTATAGTAATTTTAACATATTTTCCTTTATAAAAACAAAAAATAATATTTATAAAAACTAAATAGCAAAATACATCATTAAAGCTGCTGCTACACTAACATTTAAAGAATTTATTTTTCCTTTCATAGGTATTTTAATTAATAAATCGCATTTTTGTTTTAATACTAATCTTATACCTTTACCTTCATTTCCTAATATAATTGCTAAAGATTTTTGTTTAGGAATTTGAGAAAAATTATTTTGAGATTTTATATCAGTACCAATAATTAAAAAACCATTTTGTTTTAATTTTATAATAGTATTTAATAAATTATCAACTAAAAAAATATCAACATACTCTAAAGCACCGCTAGAAGATTTTGCTACAGTTCCATTTAAAAAAACTTGATGTTTTTTTCCTAAAATAACACCATTAAAATTTGCTGCTTCAACAGTTCTCAATATAGCTCCTAAATTATGAGGGTCTTGTATAGAATCTAAAATCAAAATTTTTTTTAAACTTAAATCATTATTATTGAAAAAACAATTTAATTTTTTATAAATATAATCTTCAACTTCTGCTACTATTCCTTGATGATTATTATTTTTAGCTTTTTCGTTTAATTGATGCTTATTCAATAATTGATAATTAATATTAAAATTTTTGACAAAATTTAAAAAATGAAAATCTTTAAATTTCAAATCAATATATAAATTATAAATGTTTCTTTTAGCTTTAATAGCTTCTTTAATTACGTTTTTTCCATAAATTATCATTAAAAACTACTCTTTTTTGTTTATTTTTTTAAAAAAATTAAAAAAATTTTTAAAATTTATTTTTCTCCATTTGAAAAATTTCAAAAACCAAAAAATAATATTTATAAATAATAAAAACAAAAATTTTTTATAATTTAAATATAAAAAATCAATTAAATTTTCTTTTTGTAAAATTTTTCTCATAAATAAAAAATAACTAGAAATAATAAATCCTAAAAACATTAAAAAAACTAAAAAAAATTTAAATTTATTAAAAGGAATACAATTTTTAATTAAAATAATCAAAAAACAAAAAGAAGTAATCAAAGTTAAAAAAAAAGATAAATAAACATCTTTAGAATTATTAGTAAAAAATAATAACAAAAAATAGTTAAAAGCAATAAGAATAGAATAAGGTAAAGAATCTTTAAAAATTTTTGTTAAAAAATTTTTATCTATCTCCTTCGTATTAGGTTCTAAAGCTAAAAAAAAGGAAGGAATACCGATAAAAAAAGTATCTATTAAGTTCATCTGTAAAGGACTAAAAGGATAAATAACATAACGAAATGTTAACAAATTATTTAATATTGTTATAATACCTATAAAAAAAGATAAAATAGTTTTAGTGAAAAACAAAACCGAAATTTTATTTAAATTATTAATAACTCTTCTACCTTCTAAAACCACATCAGGTAAAGAACTAAATTGAGAATCAATCAAAACTAAATTTGCAACATTTTGCGCAGCTTCGCTACCAGAAGACATAGCAATGGAAATATCTGCTTCTTTAAAAGCTAAAATATCATTAACACCATCTCCTATCATAGCTACTTTATAATTTTTTTTTTTTAAATTATTGATAATTCTTTTTTTTTGCTCTGGCGAAGAACGTCCAAAAACATCATATTTTAATGATATATTATCTATTTCTTCATTTTTTACATTAAATAAATCAACTACTTTTTTATTATTTTTAATAATTCCGATACGATTAGCTATATAACCGATAGTTAAAGGATTATCTCCTGAAATGATTTTAATTTTAACATTATTTTTTTGAAAATAATCAATACTCTTTATAATATCAGACTTAATTTGATCTTCTATAATAATCAAAGATATTATTTTATAATCAATATTATTTTTTGAATTAGATATTTGAGAAATTTTTTTATCTGTTTGAGCTAATAATAAAACACGGTAACCTAAACTAGCATTCTCTTCAATATGTTGTTCAATTTCTTTAATTTTATTTTTTAATATAAATTCAGGTGATCCTAATAAAAACGTTCCAAAATTTTCTATTTCAACAGCGCTATATTTTTTAGAACTAGAAAAATATTGTACTTTTTTTATTTTATATTTTTTTTCTTTTTTGAAAACAAATTTTTTATATAAAGCATTTTGTGTTGGATTATTATTAGGAAAAGCAGATATCAATTCAGATATTAACTCTTTTGAAAATAAATTACTATCTTTAAATGATATAACTTTTTTCACTAACATACTGCCATCTGTAATAGTTCCTGTTTTATCTAAACATAAAACATTTACTCTAGCTAACATTTCAATACCAAAAAGATCTTTAATATAAGCATTTTTATGTGCTAATTTGACAAAACCTATAGCTAAAGTTATACTAGTTAAAAGAAATAAGCCAGAAGGTAACATACCTAACATAAAACCGCATAATCCTAAAAAAAATTGATTTTTTTGTAATATATAAATCTTTTGAGATGATAAAAATAAAATAAAAGCAGTAGGTACTAATAAGAAAATAATATAAAAAGTCAGAGAAGAAAAAATTTTAGTCAAAGGAGTTTTAATTTTTTTATATTTTTTAGCTTCTTGAGTTAATTTTGAAATATAAGTATTAGTGCCTACAGAAATAACTTCAGCACAAGCATTACCTGAAATAACAAAACTACCTGAATATAATAAATCTCCTTTTTTTTTAAAAACTGTCTTAGATTCTCCTGTTAAAAGAGATTCATTAACTTCTAAAATACCTTTTTTTAATTTTGCATCAGCAACTATCTGAGAACCTATTTCTAAAAACAGAATATCTTCTAATAAAATATCGTTAATAGGTATAGAAATAATTTTATTATTCCTTATAACTTTAGTATTTTTTAAAATTAACAAAGAAATTTTATCTAAAGCTTTTTTAGCTCTTATTTCTTGAAAAATACTTATAGAGATATTAATACAATTTATCAATAAAAAAAACAACTGTTCATAACGTTTAGTCATACAAATAATAATAGTTATTATTAACACTAATAAATTTAAAAAATTAAATAAATTAGAAAAAATAATATCTTTTAAATTCTTATTAACACTTTTTATCTGATAATTATCTTTTTTTTCTTTTTTTTTTTTTATTATCTCATCTTCATCTAAACCTTTAATTTCAGAAAAAAAAATATTTTCCTCTTCTTTAACATCGGATAATGATGAATTATTAAAATTTTTATCTACCATAATTTAAATCTACCATATTTATTTAAAAATATCTAATAACAAAAACTATTTTAAATAATATTATCTTTCTTCAAAATATTTCTCAAAAAATCTGCTTTTTGAAATTTTTTTTTTTTTTTAGATTGTTGCCATAAAAAATAAATTTTTATTTGTTTTTTACTAATTTTTTTTAAATGAATTTTTATTCCTAAATTGTCAAGTATATATATCAAAGTATTCTGTAATTTGGACAAACAAAAAAAATCTTTTTTATTTTTATTAATTTCTTTCAATAACTCTTCTATTAAAGTAATAATATTAGGAGTATTTAAATTGTTTTCCATAATAGAATGGAATTTTTTAATATAAAAATATTTTTTTTCTGAATTAATAATATTATTTAATAAAAGTTGAAAATTATTTTTATTTAAAATAGAAACTATTTTATCATATTTTTTTATAAAATTATTAATTAAATCATCATTATAATTAATAGGTTGTAAAAAATGATAAGATAAAAACAACAATTTTAAAACATTAGGTTCTATTTTTTTTATTAAATCTTTAACTAAAATAACATTACCTAAAGACTTACTCATTTTTTGATTATTATATTCTACATTACCTATATGAATAAAAAAATTAGCTAATTTTTTTTTATCAGTAGCCCAAAACTGCGCTTGTTCATTTTCATGATGAGGGAATTTTAAATCATTTCCTCCTCCATGTATATCAATAGTTGTGCGAAAAAAATTCTTAATCATAACAACACATTCAGTATGCCAACCTGGTCTTCCTGGAAACCAAGGGCTTGAATATTGAACACCAACATCAGTTTTTTTCCACAAAATAAAATCTTCATAATTTTCCTTTTGATTATCTAACTCTTTTCTTACATTTTTTTTTAATTTATTTATTTTTTGTTTACTTAAAATTCCGTAATTAGAAATTAAATGAACTCTAAAATAAATACCATAATCTGTAAAATAAGCATATCCTGTTTTAATTAACTTTTGAATATATAAAATAATATCACTTATATGGTTAGTTACTAAAGGAAAATAATTTATAGTATTAATACTAAATCTTGTTAATAAAGAAAAAAAATGATTAATATATTTTGAAGATATCTCTTTTTCTGTTTTTTGTTTTTCCACTGATTTATTAATAATTTTATCATCTATATCTGTAATATTAACAATTAAATTTACTTTTAAATTTAAAAATTTTAAATATCGCTTAAACATATCGAAAAAAATCAAAGATCTTATATTACCTATATGTAAATGATCATAAACAGTAGGTCCGCAAACATAAATATTAATTATATCTTTTTTAATAGGTATAAAAATTTCTTTTTTTTCAGTTAAAGAATTATAAATAATCAACATAAAATTATCTTTCCTAAACCTTATTCAAATGAATTTTATAACAAAAAAATAATGATTAAATTTCAATTTAAAGACAAAATTTTTTCTATATTATTCAATACTTTTGGTTTTCCCAATAAATCTAAATAATCTAATAAATTAGGTCCTTCTGATTTTAAAGTACAAGATATTCTAATAGTTAAAAATAACTCTTTTCCGATTAATTTAGTTTTTTGACTAAAAGATTTTATTAATAAATTTAATTTATCTATACTAAAGTCATCTACATTAGATAGCATATCATATAAAATCTTGATATTATTAATTCTTTGCTCCTGTTTAATAAAAATAATTTCTTCTTTACTTAAATTTTGTTCTGTTAAAAAAAATTTTTTGTATAAAAAAACAATTTCCTTGAGATAACTTATTCTATTTCTAAAAAGAAAAACTAATTTTTTTAAAAAATTTATTTTTAAAAAAATATTTTCTTTTTGAAAAAAAAAGTTAACTTTATCAATTAATTCTGGAATTGAAATTTTTTTGATATATTGGCTATTAATAAAAGATAATTTTTTTTCATCAAATACAGCCGGAGACTTAATTAACCTTTTTAAATCAAATAAATGAACTAATTCGTTAGGTTTTAAAATTGTATTTGGGCTATCTGGCGAAAATCCTAAAAAAGATAAAAAATTAAACAAAGCTTCAGGTAAATAACCCATATCTATATAACTCTTTATAAATTGTATAACATTAGAATCTCTTTTACTTAATTTTTTTTTATTTTGATTTAAAATTAAAGAAATATGACCAAAAGAAGGAATAGTCCAATTAAAAGATTGATAAATCATAATCTGTTTAGGAGTATTAGTAATATGTTCTTCGCCTCTTAAAACATGAGAAATGTTCATTAAATGATCATCAATAGCAACGGCATAATTATAAGTAGGGAAACCGTTTTCTTTAATCAAAATCCAATCTTCAATTTCTTTACTATTAAATGATAAATAACCTCTAATTAAATCATTAAACTCATACTGTTTGTTCAAAGGAACACGGAAACGTATAACAAAATGATTTAAGTTATTTTTACAATATTCTTTATAAGCTATTTTTTTATCTATCAATAATTGGGCATATTTCTTATAAATATGTAATCTTTCAGATTGTCTATAAGGACCAAATTTTCCGCCACAATCAGGACCTTCTGACCATTTAATTCCTAACCATCGAAGTTGTTCTAATTGTTCTTTTTCGCTATTTTCGATATTTCTATTTAAATCTGTATCTTCTATTCTAATAATAAAACTGCCATTATAATGACAAGCAAATAAATAATTAAATAAAGCTGTTCTAGCATTTCCAACATGTAAAAAACCAGTAGGACTAGGAGCATAACGTACTCTTATCATATTAATCATTAAATAAAAAAATACTCCTTTAAAAAAATTAAAATTTTTTCTATTATTGAATTGAATTTTTTTAAATTAATATTATAATGAAATAAAAATTAACATAAAAAAATTTTTAAAATATAAAATAAAAATTAACGTTTAGAAAATTGAGGAGCACAACGAGCTTTCTTTAAACCATATTTTTTACGTTCTACACAACGAGAATCTCTTGTTAATAAACCAGCTTTTTTTAAAATAGTTCTTAATTGTGGTTCAATTTTAATTAATGATCTAGAAATGCCTAAACGAATAGCGCCTGCTTGAGATGTTATTCCGCCTCCAAAAACATTAACTGTAATATCATATTTTTCAGAACTTTGAGTTAACTTTAAAGGTTTAATAGTTTCAAGTCTCGTTTCATAAGAAAGAATATATTTTTCTAAATCTCTTTTATTAACTTTTATATTACCTGAACCTAAAGTTAAAATAACCCTAGCTATAGAAGTTTTTCTTCTACCTGTTCCGAAATATTGAATTTTGCTCATTTTTTATACCTCTAAAGCTATCATTTTTTGTGATTTTTGATTATAAATTTCATCAGAATAAACAAATAATTTTTTACGTATTTGTCTACCTAATTTAGTATGTGGTAACATACCAAAAATAGATCTTTCAACCATTTTTGTTGGAAATTTTTTCTTTAAATCTAAAGCTTTAATTTGGCTTAATCCTCCAGGATATCCTGAATGTCTATAATAAATTTTTTGTTGCCATTTTTGGCCTGTTAGTTTAATCTTGGAAGCGTTTATAACAACAACATAATCACCGTTATCTATATTAGGAGTATAAGAAGTTTTAAATTTTCCTTTTAAAACAGAAGAAATCTTAGTAGAAATTCTTCCTAATGTTTTATCTTTAACATCAACTATATACCATTTTCTATTAACTGCCTGTTTATTTATAGATAAAGTATTATTGTTTATTTCTATATTTCTATTTTTATTAATTTTTTTTTCACTCATTTATAAAAAATTTCCTTTTTTAAATTTTACTAAAACTTATTTTATTAAACAAAAAAACAGCAAATTAAAAATAAAACAAATTAAAATATTTTTTTATTAATTTAAAATTAAGTTAATAAATATGTACATTCAAATAATAGTTAAAAAAAACATAAAAAATAATTTATCTTAAATATTTATTTATAATAAAAAATTATTATACTTTTAGTTACAATACAAATTATCCTATTTTTATCCTTAAACTAAATAGAGAATATTATAGAATATAAACATATTTTAAAATATAAACTATAAATAAAGATAAGATTAAAAATAAATAACTCATTATTATAAATAAAGATCAAAAAATATTAAAACATTAAAATCTAAAAATATAGAAAATTTAACTTTATATTTGACAACTTAAAAGTAATATAAATTATACTAAAATATAGTTAAAATATCAATTAATTTAAAAAAATAAAAAATAAAAAATATAAAATAAATAATAAATATGGAGCGAATGATGGGAATCGAACCCACATCTCTAGCTTGGAAGGCTAAGGTATTAACCATTATACGACACTCGCTTTTATAAATGGTCGGGAAGACAGGATTTGAACCTGCGACCTCCTGGTCCCAAAATCGGGATAGAATTATGACGTTTAACCGTACAAGACGGATTTATTATCATAAGCCTCCCACACCACCGGACAAGCAAGTTTCCAAGCATCCGGCGGTTGCATAAACTAAAATTAATTAAACATAAAAAATGATTTGATTAACTGTCACAGAAAGTTTTTTATTATACCTTCTAGTAAAATGACTGTTAAACTAAAAAACCTTCTTTTTTGCTTTCATAATTCTTTTCTCATCATTGAAAAGATCAGATATTCGTATTTACTAGATAATAAAAAAATATCTTTTCACCTTTTCTATGTGGAAAAAACGTTTATACTTCCTCTTTCGCCTTGTAAAGGGTTTTTCCCTTTTCCTTGGAAGGTCAGTCCACTAGCATATTCCAACGTTAGCTTTCAATTTCCTTCGACTACTATGATTCTGCTTTTTCCTTGCCTCTACTTAAGAGGTTTAGGAAGATGAAAGTTACTCTAAATATCTGCCTTTATAACTATTAGGTGAGATAACCAATATTTTAATTTATAACTATTGTTCATTTATTATAAATAAGTTAAATTTTTTTAGTTTGGTAGGTTCTAGGTTTTATAAATGATAATTTTATAAACTAGCGAAAAAAGTTTATAAACGTCCTAGTATAGCAGTAATATAGTTTTGATCTGCTAGTTATTAAATTACTCCGTTTGATTCTCTTAGCCTCATTGTAGAGGTTATCCATTAGTTATATTCAATTCGCAAAGCCGCTTAGACTAAATTATTGTCCGTTCTTCACTTTGATGTCCTGCTCTAATTATTTTGTCTTTCGTTAAAATAACCGGTCATCTATTGTCATGCATTATCACAACATGTATAATTGGCTAAATTATTAGATATTTAGGCATCTTTTTCGCACTTCGCCCTCCGTAGTCAGATGCTCTATCCAATTAAGCTATGGGTGCAAACAATTTTATTTAATAATTATAATTAGTATATTTTTTTATACTAATTATTAAAATTTAAATTATAAAAAATATTTCTTATTATCAAAATCAAAAAAATATATTCTTGCATTAATTATTTTGGTGACCCGTACGGGATTCGAACCCGTGAATGCATGCGTGAAAGGCATGTGAGTTAACCTTTTCTCCAACGGGCCATTATTAATGAAAATTATTAACACACAATAATTAAAAAATATTTTAACTCATTTTAAGAGAATAATTTAAATATTAAGAAAATGATCTAATAGAATAAATATTAAATTATTAAAATTTCGTTTTATAATATTTATATAATTTTATAACATAATTTATTTTATCATAAAAAGAATAATCTGAATAGAAATTCATAATCATTAATTATATTTTTGTGAATATACTTATTTTAATTTAAATATAATTACTTGAAAAATTTTTCAAAATAAAAAAATAATATTTATTTTTATTTTAATTAAAATTTATTTCATTATTACAAACTTGTTATAAATAAACTAAAATGATATAATTACATTAGAGTTGAAAATTAAGTAAAAATAATTATTAAATAAATAATTAAAATAAATGTAAAATTTAGAAAGATGAATAAAGAAATTAAAAATTTAAAAAAATGAAAATTTTTTGAAAAATATTATTTATGTATTTTTGAGAATTAAAAATCGGAGAATATTGAAATGAAAATATATAATTTACCAAAATTAAAATATAATTTTGAAGATTTAGAACCTTTTATAGATGAAAAAACTATGAAATTACATTATTTAAAGCATCATAAAAATTATTTAGTTAATTTGAATTTATCTCTTTCTAAATATCCTAATATAAAAGAAGATTTAAATTTTTTATTAAAAAATCCTAACCTTATTCCAGATGATATAAGATTATCTGTCCAAAATAACGGAGGAGGTCATATAAATCATTCATTTTTTTGGAAAATATTACAAAAACAAAATAATAACGAAAAACAAATATCAGCAAAATTAAAAGATTTTATTAATATTTTTTTTGGTAACTTAGAAAATTTTAAAAATGAATTTTCTGATAAAGCCGTAAAAATATTCGGAAGTGGTTGGTTATGGCTAATTCTAGATTTTGAAAAAAAATTAAGAATTATTCCTACAGCAAATCAAAATACTACATTAAATATTGGTTATCCATTAATAGGTTTGGATGTATGGGAACATGCTTATTATCTTTCTTACCAAAACCGTCGTTTAGATTACATAGAGGCTTTTTATAATATAATTAATTGGAACCAAGTTTCAAAAAATTTAGAAGAAAGTTTATTAAATTGATTTAAAAAATAAAGTATTTTTATAACATTAACTAAAAATAAAGAAAGTTTAAATATTTAAACTTTCTTTATTTTATTATTATCAAAATAATCTATTTTTTTAAGTTGATTAAGAAAAACATTATTAAGAAAGACATTCATGAAAATGTATATTTACCTAAAAAATATAAGAAAAATAAAAATAAATATTATTGAAAGCTTATATCAATATGATTTTTATCAAAATGAAATAAAAACATTAAATGAAAATATTTTACTTAATGTTTCTATACTGAAAAATATTATTAAAAATATCGGAATAATAGATTTTATTATTAAAAAAAATTTATATAACTATGAACTAAAAAGGTTAAATAAAGTAGATAAAGCAATTATTCGTTTAGCTACTATGGAATTATTAGCAAAAAAAAAATCTTATAAAAAAATCATTAACGAAGCAATAGAATTAACGAAAGAATATTCTTCTTTAGAAGACAAAAAACAATGTAAATTTAATAATAAGTTACTTCATTTAATATATGAATATATAAATAAAAAAAATTTAAAAAAATTAAATTCCGTTTAATCAATTTAAAAAACCAAAAATAAATTTAATTTTACTAAATAATAAGTTTACATATACTCTATTTTTTAAATAAGCTTTTTGATACAAAACAAGATTAAATACAGTGATAAGTTAAAAAAATAATGAAAAAGTTAATAATATTAATATAACTTTATTAATAAAAAATAATACCGTAGATCAAAAAATAATTTCTTTTGAAAAAATAAAATGAATCACATCAAAAATTAAATGAAAAGGAATTTAAAAAATGGAAAAATATATACAAAATAAATTAAAACATCTTAATTTAATTAAAATAACCCCTATACAACAAAAAGTATTTGAAAAATTCGAAGAAAAATCTAATTTGATATGCGTTGCACCTACAGGAACTGGAAAAACATATGCTTATTTACTACCTGTCTTAAGTAAAATTATTTGGGATAAAAACATAATCCAAGCTGTTATAGTTGTTCCTACAAATGAATTAGTCTTTCAAACATTAGAAAATTTAAATAAAATAGAAAATAAAAAATCTCAAATAAAAATTTTTTTTGGTGGTATGAATAGAATAAAAACGTATAAAAAATTAGAAAAGAAACAACCTTCTATTATTATATCAACTTTAGAGAAATTATTCGAATATGCTTATAATTTAAAAAAAATTAACATTTATAAATCTTCTTTTTTAATTTTAGATGAAGCCGATATGTTTTTAGAATCAAATTATTTATCTTTATTAAAGACTTTATTATCTAAATGGAAACCAAAAATTTTATTTTTTTCTGCTTCTATTGATAAAAAAACAAAACCTTTTATTGATAAACATTTTGGAAAATCAATTTTTATTAATATTAATGAAAAACAAAAATTAAATTTAAATTATTATATTTCAAAAAGTCCAAAAAATAATCGTATAAAAGATTTAATTCAGTTTCTTAATCAAAAAAATCCATTTTTTGCTTTTATTTTTGTTTCAAACAAAAAAGAACAATTAAATATTTATGAAATTTTAAAAAAAAAATTTAATATTTTAAATTTTTCTTCTAATTTTTCAGTAAAAGAAAGAAAAAGAAAAATGATAGAAATTAAAAAAAATAAATATCAATACGTAATAACTAGTGATTTAGCTTCAAGAGGTTTAGATATAGAAGATATTTCATGGATCATACATTATGATTTACCAAAAAGAAACTTAAAATTTTTTCAACATCGTAACGGAAGAACAGGAAGAATGAATAAACAAGGTAATATATTATTATTTTATGATAATGAAGATGAAAATGCTTTATTAAAAATAAAACAAAAAAATAATATTAAATTTAATAAAATTATATTATCCAATAAAGAAAAATTTTCAAAAAAAATAAAAACAAAAAATAAAAAAATATTCAATTTTAAAAAAATAAAAAAAGAGAAAGAAAAATTATTCACTAAAAAGAATAAATTTAAAAAAAAATAAAAAAATGATAAAAATTGGTAGTCATGTATCCTTTCGCAAACCATTGATGTTTTTAGGTTCTCTAGAAGAAGCATTATCTTACGGATCAAATACTTTTATGATTTATACAGGAGCCCCACAAAATACCAAGAGAATGGATATAAATAAAAATAATATTGAAGAAACAATAATTAAAATAAAAAAATATAACATAAACATAAATGATTTAATAGGTCATGCTCCTTATATAGTAAACTTAGCAAGTCATGTACTTTTGAAAAGAAAATTTTCTATTAGTTTTTTAACTCAAGAAATATACAGATTCTCAAAAATGAAAATTAAGACAATGGTTCTACATCCTGGTAACGCAACTAATAAAAATAGAAAAGAATCAATAAAATGGATATCAGAAGGTATAAATGAAATTTTCAAAAATACTTATTCATTAGATACCAAAATAGCTTTAGAAACAATGTCCGGTAAAGGAAATGAAATTGGATGCTATTTTCAAGAAATTAAAGATATTATTAACTTAATAGAAAACAAACAAAGAATTTCTGTTTGTTTAGATACTTGTCATGTTTTCAATGCAGGATACGATATAAAAAATAATTTTGAATCGGTTATAAATCAATTTGATTCTATTATTGGTCTAAAATATTTGAACTCCTTTCATATAAATGATTCTAAATATAACTTAGGAAGTAAAAAGGACCGTCATGAAAATATTGGTTTCGGAGAAATAGGTTTTAATGCATTAATAAAAATAATATTTTATCCTCAATTTTTAAGTTTACCTAAAATACTTGAAACACCATTTATAAATGGTTATCCTCCATATAAAGAAGAAATTAAAATGATTAAGAAACAAAAAATAAACAATAATTTAAAAAAATACTTCGATATTTAAAATAAATATTTTTAAATTTAAATAAAAAAATAATAAATTAATAAATTAAAAAAAATATTTAGGACAATACTTATGAGGAGAAATAGGTTCATAATAAGCAATCCATTTTTTATTTTTATCTAATACAATAAAAGGATTATTTGTTATAATTTGTCTTTTATCTAAATAAATACCATTTTTAACTAATTTAACTAAATATTCATTTAAAATAATCTTTTGACAATGATTGAAAAAAATATTTATATTTATTAAATTTTCCCTAGAAATTAATTCTAGAGTTTGAGATCTTTTTAAAGAATAAGGACCTATAGAAATACGAACTAATTTTTTTAAACATCCGTAAGTATTTAATTTTTCAGCTATATCTCTCGCTAAACTTCTTATATAAGTGCCTTTAGAAACTCTTACAAAAAATTTAACTTGATCCGGTTTTAAAAAAGAAATCATTTTTAAATCATAAATATTAACTTTTCGAGAAGGAATACTAATTTGAATTTTTTTTCTAGCTAATTGATACATTTTTTGACCTTTAATTTTGATAGCAGAAAAAAGAGGAGGAACTTGCCAATATTCTTTTTTACGAAAATCATTAAAAATTTTTTGAATTATTTCTGAATTTAAATAAATATCATTTTTATTTTTTTGATCTATTAATCTACCAGTAATATCTAAAGTATCATATTTTTTGTGAAAAAGTATTATTCCTTCATATGTTTTGTCTAAATTCTCAAATAAAAAAGATAATTTAGTAAAATTATTAACCAAAACAATCAAAAGTCCTTCTGCAAAAGGATCTAAAGTTCCTGTATGACCAGCTTTTGTTAAATTAAATTTCTTTTTAATTTGTTGCACAACATCATGCGATGATATACCTTTTTTTTTATAGATTAAAAAAAAACCTTCCATTTAATTAAATTCCTTATTCAGTTTTATTATCATATAATAATAAATTTACAAAAAAATAGTTATCCTATTGAATAAAAATTAATAATTCTTCAAAAGAACAAAAACCTATTTTTCTTTTAATTTCTTTGCCTTTTTTATACAATATCAAAGTTGGAAAACTTTTTATATTATTATCTAAAAGTAAATCTTGATTTAAATCAATATCAATTTTCACTATTTTAATATCTTTTCTTTCTTTTTTTAATTTTTCTAAAATAGGCATTAATCTTTGACAAGGAGCACACCAATTAGCAAAAAAATCAACTAAAACATTTTCTTCCTTATTAATAATATTTTGTAAATCAATTTTACTTATAATCATAATTTATTATAATTTTAAAACTCCTTTGTATTTTTTTATACTATTATATAAATATTATATTTTAAAAAAAAATAAAATATAAAAAATTATTTTAAAATTAATAAAAATTTTTTTAATATCTTAATTTATATTAATTAAATTAAATATATTATTTTAAAATTAAAAATTATTTTATATTATAAAAAATAAAAAAATATTTTCTCTCCAAAAACCTTATAATTAATTTCGATTTATATAAAATAATATTTTTTTATACTTAATTTAAACATTTTAAAAAATTTTATTTAAATAAATTAGGTTTATAAAAACATTTTTTTAATAAAACATTTAAAGGTTCTGTAAAACATCCTTTTTGTGTAACATCTAACATTTCTCCTAAAGAATTAATTTTAGAATCAATATCATCCAAAAACCATAATAAAAGAGCTTCAGCAATTTGAGGTTTTTTAGCAGAACCATATTCTAACAAACCATGATGAGAAATTAATAAATGTTTTAAAAGTAAAATCTCTTCTTTATTGTGATAACCTAAATTCAAAGCTTCTTCATGAATATTATTAACTCCTAAAATCAAATGACCTAATAATATACCTTCTTTATTATATATTTTTTGTTCAAAATTAAACTCCTGTACCTTTGCCATATCATGTAATATAATACCAGCATATAATAAATCAGGATTTAAATAAGAATATTTTTTTAAAAAAAATTGAGCTATTTCTAACATACTTAAAGTATGATAACTTAATCCTCCATAATAAGCATGATGCATTTTAAAAGCAGCAGGTGAAATTAAAAACTTAATCTTATTTTTATTATATAAATTAGCAGTCAGTTTAAATAAAATCTTATTTTTGATAAAAGATAGAAAAATTTCAATTTTTTTCCCTATCAAAGCAAAAGAAATAGGAGAACAAGTAAAAAAATAAGAATAAAATTTAAAAACTTTTTCTAAACTTAAAATATCTTCAATTAAAATATTTTTTTTAGATATGAAGAATTTTTTTTCTTTTTCTATAGAACAAATTACTTCAAAAAAATAAATTCTTTCTTTTAAAATAACTTCTGAAAAATCTTCTATTTTAATATTAATAGTAAATTGTTCAGGTAATAAAAGATCAATATTATAAAAATTATCACCTTTATTGATATGAAAAATTTTACCTATTAAGGAATATTTTTTTCCAATTTTTTTTTTTTCTAAAAAATTTTTTTTTATTTTACACATTATTACACTCTTTTATTTTGTTTTTTATTTTATTAATTTTATTATCTTTTTATTTTATTAATTTTATTAGCAAATTTTAATTAAAATTTTCTAATAAAATAGGAAAATAATTACTAAATTTTTTTAAAAAAAATATAGCATTTGTTTCTTTTAAAGAAATAAAAGTTTTTTCTAAATACTTTTGAGAAAAAACTTTTTTTAATTCTTTTATCATTCTATTATTGTGAATTTTTTTTAATAAATAAATATTTTCTTTTAAAATTCTTTTTGTATTAAATTCAATTTCAAAATTTAATTTAGCTTGCAAATAAAAAATTCTTATCATTCTTACAACATCTTCAGTTAATTTAACATAAGGATCACCAATAGTTTGGATTTTTTTTTCTATTAAATCATGATAACCACCAATAAAATCTATTAATTCTGATTTTTCATTCATCAAAAGACCATTAATAGTAAAATCTCTTCTTAAAATATCTTTTTTTATATCAGAAATAAAAATAACATAAGAAGGATATCTATAATTTAAATAAGGGCCTTCTTTTCTATAAGAAGTAATTTCAAACAAATTATTTTCAAAAAAAACTTTAATTGAACCAAATTTTATACTATTAGATTCTATTAATTGACATTCAAAAATATTTTTCACTTCCTCTACTTTTGCATTAGTTGTAATATCAACATCATAAAAAGGAATATCTAAAAAAAAATCTCTTACAGCGCCTCCTACTAAAAAAGCTTCAAAACCATTTTTTTGTAATATTTTAATTATTTTTTTACCTTTTTCTATTTTTTCATTTTTTTTTATTATATTTTTATTAATAATCATATAAAACTCCTGGTTAAAAAAAATTAATTTTTCAAAATTATCCCTACTCCAATAACATTAGCTCCTAAATGAACTCCGATCGAGGGAGAGATAGGTATTTCGATAATATCATTAATTTGTAATTCTTTTTTCAAAATTAATTGAAATTTATTTTTTAATCCATCATCATGATTAGTAAATAAAATATGAATTAAAAATTTTTTATCTTTAGTATAATTACGAATATTGTTAATAATAGAATAAAAAGCATTATCTAATTTAATTTTTTTATCTATAATCTTAATTTGACCTTGATTATCTAATTGTAAAATAGGCTTAATTCTAAATAAACGACCTAAAAAACCTTTAGTTTTATTTAAACGACCACTTTTTATTAATCTTTTTAAACAACCAACCATAAAAAAAATAGTATTATTTTTTTTAAAAAAATCTAAATATTTTGTAACTTCTTCTACAGAATTTCCTTTTGAAAACAAACGCTCTGATTCTAAAGCGAAAAAACCTTCTGAAAATGAAATAGTATTAGTATCATAAGGAATAACTTTAATTTTTTCTTTAACCATTTTTTGAGCTTGAATAATAGTATTATAAGTACCACTTAGTTTTTTTGAAAGAGTAGGAATAAAAACTTTTTCATATTTTTGGGATATTTTCTCAAAATAATTAACTAAATCTCCAAGAGAAGGTTGGGAAGTTTTAACTGATATTTTAGAATTATTATTTAATTTATTATAAAAATCTAAAGCTGTTATATCTTGTCCATCGATATATTCTTTATTATCGATTAAAATTTTAATTCTTATTAAATCAATATTTTTAGGTTTATCATGATAATAATCTAAGCAACTTGTGGATATAGCTGTTACTTTTATCATTTTTTTATCAAATTTATTCATTTCTATTTTACCTATCTATAAATTTATCATAATATGTTTTTTTGTCTAATGAATTTATTAATGTCAAACATATATAAATTTTATAAAAAAAAGTTATTAAATCATAAACTAAAAAAAAATTTAAAATAAAAAAATAAAATAACTATATTATTTCTTATATTTGATAATTAACAAAAATAATATTATAAAAATTTTACAAATTCTTCAGGTTTTAATTTAATTTTTTTTTTTATATCTTCTTTCGCTTTTTTTTTTTTACCTATCGCTATTAAAATAATAGGTTGATATTCTGAAGGAATTTGAAATAAACTATTTAATTTATTAAAATAACAACCTCCGATATAACAACAATTATAACCAAATTTTTGTGAAACTAAAACAAAATGTAGAGAAATAATACCTATTTCTAAAAAAAGTTCATTTTTAAAAATATTTTTATCTAAAGAATTATAATATTTTTGGATTTGATTTAAAATATTTTTTTTTTGTTGCATTGTTATTTCATTGTTTTTTAATTTATTTTTATAAATCTTAGAACTAAAATCTACTTTATTCAACTTGCCACAAAGTAAAACCATTGCTGAACTAGTCTCTAATTGTTCTTGATTACCTATTAAACATTTTTTTAATTTTTGTTTATTAAATTCACTTTCAAAAACAAAAAAAAACCAAGGTTGTAAATCAAAAGAGGAAGGTGTAAATCTAACTTCTTCAAAAATCTTATCCCAAATATATTCAGGTATTTTATGTCCTTTTTGAAAAGATCTTATTGTTCTAATTTTCATATAATAAAATTTTTCCTCATATTTTCCACTTTTTTCACAAAAAAATTAATAAAATTAATAGATTAATTTTAATAAAAAACATAAGATATAATAATTAAATAAAAATACTAATTATAATTATATATGTATTATTGCAAAAAATAAAATAAGAAAAATAAATATAAAATAAATTAAGTTTTTTATTATTGTATATTTTTTATTATAAATATTGAAATAAAAAAACATTCATCCCGATATATATAATTAAAATATCATAAATTATTATACTTACTAAAATACTTATTAAAACTATATATGAAAATAGTTTGTTTTTTAAATTAATTTACGAAAAAATAAAATTAGATAAATATTATTATTAATTATTGATAATTTTAATTATTATTATTAATATGTTAAAATAATCAAAAAAATGTTATAATTACTAATAATAATTTAATTATAATTAATAATTATATAAATTTTTTTAATTAATAAGAAAAAAAATTAATTAAAAAAAATATAGAAAATTATATTTAATTATTGAAATTTTATTTAAAACAATATTGTTTTATTGTTATATTCTCATTAGAAAGTTATTTTATTAAAATTTTTTTTAATATGAAAAAAATACGTAATTATTCTATTTTTTTATCTTTTTTAACAATAACATTCTTTTTATTATTAATATTTTTTAATAAAAATAAAAAAAACTTTTATTTAAAAAATAAAATTTCATATTCTCAATTATTAAAAAAAAAAGTTTTAAATGAAGAAAACATAATAAAATATATCCAAGAATCAGATAAAAGTCCTTTTTTAGAAGAACATTTGCTTAAAAAAAGCATTATAAAAAAAATAATAATTCATTTAAAACAATCACTTTTTTTCCAAATGCATAATATTGATGAAAAAATGTTGAAAAAAAAAAATATAATCAAAAATTGTCTATACTATTTATCTCTAAAAATATTTACAAAATATAATTTTTATAATTTTGATATGAGCAAAATAAATGATTTGGAATATATGATAAATTTTTGGGATGAATTTAATATTTTAAATTTTGCTTATATGATAAAATTGCCAAAGGAATCACTAACAAAAAGACCTTTAGCAGCTTTTTTTAAGCAAAAAAAGAATTTTTATCATTTTTTAAGACAATTAGATTTATTGAATGCAAATAATTATTATGAAACAACTTATAAAATAAAAGAAAATATTTCTCCTGAAGAATATTTAGAAATAAATCCTTGGGTAGCAAAAAATGATTTTCAATTAGAAGAAATTGAATTTGTTTATAATAGTTTAATAGAAAGTGCTTTTTATTTTTTTATTTTTTTTAATGAAGATACAACCAAAGAGGATATTTTAGAAATATCAAGAAAAAAACAAATAGAAAACATACAAGCTCAAATTAATAAATTAACTGAAACAAAAAAAGATTATGAAAAACAAATTGCACAAA
>NZ_JHUK01000004.1 GCF_003263355.1 Candidatus Phytoplasma oryzae
TCAATTCTTCTTGTTTTTTTTGTAATGCAAGTTCTTCTTTTTCTAATTTTTCCCGATCTAAACCTAAAGTTAGTGTTGGACCTTCAGAATTAGCTAATTTTAAAGAAAGATCAAGATTGATGTCTTGATTTTTTGATGATAAATGATTATCGATATTTGAACTTGAACAAGAAGAATCTAAAAAGTCAAAATATTCGGAATTTGAAAAATGAAAAGAATTGTCTTGATTCATAGCCCAAAGCAAATGACAATGATGATATTGTAATAAAAAAAGGAAACTTAAACTATAAATGAATAAATTGATAAAATTTTTTTTTTGTTTTATTAAAAACATAAAAAAATTATTTTCTCCTTTCTTAAAACATATATAATAATATAATATTAAATTTTTTTTTTATTTCTACTTTAATCTTTTTTTATTATTTTATTGTTATTTTTGATTAAAATAATGTTCAATGTTTTTTATCTTTAAATTTTGATGTTAAAAAAATAATATTTTTTTAAAAAAAGATAATAAAAAAGCTAAATGTTTAAATAATTTATTTTGATTAAATTCTCTTTTTGGTTCAATTTTTCAATAATTAGAAGAAATTGAAGATTTACTTTTGTTAAAATAAATGAAATATTCTATTTTAAAAAAAACTATCCAATAAAATAAACAAATTTTTTTAAAAAATACAAATTTAATTTATATTTATCATAATTTATTTTTTTTAAACTTCCATATTTTAATATAAAAAAACAAATAAAATAAATTAAACAAAAAAAACATAATAATTCCAAAAATACTAAAATAAAAAGCAAGATAAAAAAGATTAAAACAAGAACATGAAATAATTGCATACATATTAATAATATTTTTTGTTGGTTTTTTCTCTTTATATGTAAACAAACATATTATAGAATACAGTATAACCATTATATCGTCTCCACTTAATTTTATTATGACTAAAATTAAGTTTAAACATAAAATAAGATCTAAAAAAAACAAAAAATAATTCAATATTTTATTATTAGTAATAAATATTCTATTTTCTTTTCTTCTTATAAAAAACAAACTAAAAAAAAACAAAAATAGTATAAATGAGATAATATAAGGAATAATATAAAATATTCTAAAAATTATTTTAGATTCAATAGAATTATAATAAATTTTTTTATCTTGTAAATTGAATTCTGAAGTTATTGAATCTCTATCAAAAATTTTCGTTAAAATATATTTTTCATCTTTATTATTATCATAAATCGAAATTGGTTGTATATCTGGATATATCTTTGAATATATTAAGTCTTCTTTCTTTAAATTCAAACATTCCGTAGGAGAAACTTTTTTTGTTATTTCTACAAAACTACGTTTAGTGAAAAAATTTAAGTCAATTGAAAAATATTTACACTTAAAATTTAAAATGGATAAAAAATGAATAAATAAACAAAAAATTACTAATAAATAAACAATCCAAATAATAAAATAATTATGGAATTTGAATATTCTTTTATTTTTTTTATTTTGATAGTTCATAAGAAAGTATTTTTTTAATTTTCATAACTTTTTTATATTATTTTTTATGATTTTATATTAATTTTATATTATTTAAGATAATAAAAAAATATTTCTTAATTTTAAAAAATAAAATAAAAAAATTATTAATCAATCCTTTTAAGTTTTTAATTTTAAAAATTATCTTTAACTAAAAAATGTTTAAATTAATTAATTCATTTTTTTAACTTAAATATTGTATCAAAATAAATTAAAATTGTATCAGAATAAATTAAAATCATATATAAAATAATCTAATTTAAACACAAACATTGAACACTCATACAATCGTATTAAATTTTTAAAGTAAAGTAAATATTTATTAAGTCAAAATATTAAAATTAAAAAAATTAAAAATTTATATTTTATTTTTTTATAATTTTCTTTGTTACAAAATTTATAATTTAAATTTATAACTTCTTATGAATTTAGATAAAATTATTAAATAATATATTTTTATCTTTTTATTTTAACCATTTTAATTGATATAAAATATAATTTTTTTTTAAAATAAGTAAATTGATTTAGCAAAATAATTATTATAAACATTTTAATTTTAAAAAAAATAAAATATAACAAAATTAACTTTTAAAATAAACTCCAATCAAATAAAATATTTTATTTGAATTTTTGAAAAATTAAAAAATGAAAAAATAATTTTTATTTTTTTGTAGCAAATTTATTTTATTAGTAAAAAATAAACTTTAATAATTAACTTTTATTTTTTTTAATATATAATGTATCATTAAGGTAATTAGTGAACAATTTAGTATTTTGCAAAAAAAATATAAGAAATATTAAAAAACTAATTTCTTTATAAATTATTTACTTCCGACTGATACCGTTTTATATGCCATAAACTGGAACAGATTATTTATAATAGAATAATAAAAACATAAAAGTAAAAAATAACAATAAAAAATAGTTAAAAAAAGTAAATATTTTAAAACTTTTTAATATTTTAAAAAAATAGCACTGTTATCATTTCTTATTTTTTAAACCTTTTTTAACTTTTACATTAAAAGATCTTATAAATCCTATAAAAAAATGAAAAAAAATAAAAAAGTTAATTAAAAAAATTTCTTAGAACCTGAGGAGTTAAAAGAAATTAGAAAAATTTTTATATTTATAAAATATTTTATTTATTTAATAAAAGTAAAATTTTTTTCTAATGCAGCTAAATCAAGTTCTTTTTTCTTTTTGATATATTATATTTTTCTTTGTTTTTTTTGATAATTTTTTCATATTTATATTTCGACAATAAAATTAAATTCTCATAAAATAACAAATAGTTCGTAAAATAATAAATAAAAAACTGTAAAAAAACAAAGTAAAAATTTTTTTACCAAAAATATTTTACTTGAATCAAAATTACTAATTTCTATAAAATTTTTATTGATCATTATTTGTTATTTTAAAATATTTAAATAAAAAATAACAAAATAATTTCATCCTTTCTAATAATTAAAAAATTTTATATATTTAAAAAATTTGTATTTTTTATAAAATAATTTTAAATAATATTGTATCTTAAAAATTTTTAATTATTAGAAAGGATGTTAAAAAATTGAAATTAATTAAATTTTATAAAATTCATAAAATTATTTTTTGTATTTTTTTATTTATATTTGTTTTTTTTCCAAAATTTTTATTTGCTTCTTCTGATAGTACAAAAATTAATGATGAAACAACATACAAAAAACTTGTTTTTAATGGAGAAAATGGCAAAATTGAACAAAAAACTTTTTTTTATAAATACGGTTCCAAATCAAGTTATCTTTCTAGAAAAGAATATTTGAGAAATTATCATAAAAAAAGAAATAGTTTTAAGAAAAAAGAAAAAGAGAAAATATCTGAAGTAACAAAATCTTTTTTTACAGAAGAAATATATATGTCTACAGAAGAACAAAGTTATCGTGATTCTAAAACATTACCATTATTGAAATAATTAAAAATTCTTAAAAATAAATAATCAGAAAAAAAATTTAAAATTAAAAAAATGATTTTGTTTATTTCATTGAATATTACAGCTTTTAGTTCTAGTATTTTATTAATTTCAGATAATGAACACTATCATAATACTTTTCAAGAAGAAATAAAAGAATTAAAAAAATTGAATAATCAAAAAAAAAAAAAAAAAAAAAATATATTAAAAAGAAAAAAGAAAGTAATTTAGCTGCTTTAGAAAAAAATTTTACTTTTATTAAATAAATAAAATATTTCATTTATTTTCTTAAATTCTTTATAAAAAAAAATTTGGCTCTAATTCAAACCGAAATTTAAAATAGTTTATCTTTTACAATTTGTTCTATTTTGTATAAAAAATGAACATATTTTAAGAAAAAAAACTTTTATCCAATATTGTTTGATTTTTTACTTACCTTTTTAAAAAAACAAAATTTTATTTGTTTTTTTAATTAGACAATTTAGTGTTTTTTTCTGACAATTTTGTATTTTTGTATGTGTTTAAGTTTTTATTTGTATTTGGGTTTTTAAAAAAAGTATAAATTAATCAAAAGAGGTTATAAAGAATAAATTTTATGTATAAATTAAATAAAATTAATTTTAAAAAATTTTCTTTCCTGTTATTATATTTTTTTTAATTTTAACTCTTTTTCAAATCTAATTTAATTTTTGCATCATCAGAAAATGGAAAAGAAAAAAAAGAAGATATTAAATATGAAAATATTTTTCCAAAATTGAGTAAAATAAGAGAAAAAAAGATACTAATCTGAGTTTAAATTTAAAAGATAACTTAGATTTTCAATATTTTAAAATAAAAGTTTTAGATCCATTTGATAATGAATTTAAAGAAATAATTAATAATGAATTTATATCAAATTTTATCAATAATCCTGAAAATACTATTGAAGATATAAGACAAGAATCAGAACGCCTTTGACAGACTTTTTTTAATTATGCTGTTAGACATAGAGATGCATTGGCTCAAAAATTCTTTAATTGGTAAAAATTTATTAATGTTTCTTAAAAACAATTAATAAAAAAAATTGGCGGACTGGTTACCGCCAAATTTAAAAACGCTAAGTATGCAAAAAATCTCTTAAATTTTATATGAAAATCATATCAAAACTCAATGATAGAACTCTTATTTAATAAATTTTTTCTTACTTTCTTTGAAAAAAGTCAAAATTTTTTATTTTTTAAAGAAAGATTTGTTTTTTTTAAAAAAACTTCTTTTTTGACAAATTAGTACATTTTTTTTATTATTTAATTGTATTTAAATTGTATTTTTTTATTTTTTTTATGTGTTTTTTTAAAAAATATAAATCAATTAAAAGGAGTTTTAAAGAATGAATTTTATGTATAAAAAAATAAATAAAATTTATTTTAAAAAAATTTTTTTTCCTGTTTTTTTATTTTTTTTAATTTTAACTCTTTTTAAATATCGTTTAGTTTTTGCATCATCGTCAGATTTAGTTGAAACAGAAAAAGATAATAAATTTAAAGAAATTGTTTTAAAACTTAATAAAAGAAAAGAAAAAAAAAAAAACAATAAAAATTTCAATTTAAAAGATGACTTAGATTTTCAATATTTTAAAAGAAAAGTTTTAGATGTATCAGATAATGAATTAAAACAAGATATTAAAAAAAATTTTATAGAATTTATAAATGATCCTGAAATAAACATTGATGATCTCAGAGAAGTGTCTGAGAGATTTTTAAACGAAATTTTTGAAGTTGTTTTCAAAAATAGAAATGAATTAGCTAAAAAATTCTTTAATTGGTAAAAATTTAATTTTCTTATTACTTAATTGTAGTTTTTTGAGAAAAACATAATGCTTTATAATTATTTTAACTTTTTCCATCTTACTAGAAATTACTAGAAAAATTACCTTAAAAAGATGATATTTATGTAATATAATGTCAAATAACCTTATTTTATATGTTTGGTAACAATTCGTATATTTAGGGTTATTTTTTTTTAGCTGTTTAAAATTAAATTTAATTATATAATGTAAACAATAATATAAAAAATACACATAAGAAAGGGTTGTGATCCAAAATAATGGTACTAACGGGCATCAAATAATTCTTGAAAAAAAATGAAAGAAATTATTTTTTTAATTCTTTTTATATTTTTTTCAAAAACTAAATTGTTTATTAATTACCCTTATCATATATTAAAAAAAATAAAAGTCAACTATTCATAGTTAACTTTTTCCAAAAAAAAGAAAAAGTTAAAAAACCTTAAAAAAAATTTATAATTTTAAAAAATAGTTATAAAAAAACCGACTTTTCATTATTAATCATTAAACATAGCTTCCAAAAAAACTCTTGATTTGACAAATAATCAACTCTGATATCAAAAAAAGAGGTATTTGAATCCCCTACTATTACTTAGACCTCTTTCATTAAAATATGTTGATTTTTGATATAAAATATGATGATTTTAGAATAAACATTTTCTTTATTTTAAATTTTTTATCTTTTAAATAAATTTTAAAAAGAGAAATTGACTTTTCCTGAAAAGTATTTTTTTAAAAGAAAAAAGAAAGTAACAAAGAAAAAAGAAAAAATAATATATAGTTAACTTACTTACTTTAACAAGTAAGTAAGTTAACTAATATATATTGTTCACTAACGTTCACCAACATGATATCTAAAGCAAAAAGATTTGTCAATCCTAAATTTTAAAAAAAAGTAAAAAAAGAAGTTAATAAGCATAAAAGAAGAGGAAAAAACTCTGGAGGGCGTTTTTTCCTCTTCTTTTATGTCAAAAAGTCAAAAAAACAATTTCTTTCTTAAAAAATAATAAAATAAAAAAAGAAAAAAGAAAATAAAATGATAGTTAATTAACTCAAAAATATGTAAATAAAAGAAATAAAGAAATCTTTATCCGGCTACGCATAATTTCCTATAAACCCATAAATAAAATTTTTAAAAAAAAGGAAAAAAAGAAAAAATTTAACTAATGTTATATATTTGATGATATAAATCAAAACAAACAAAATAAAAAATCTTACTTTTATTTTTGTGTACGGAAAAAAAATCGATTACTCGAACTCCTATCAAATCTTAAATACTGACCACAAATCGATAAATATTCATACCATGAGCTTTTTCTAAAATTTTAAGACATTTTTGTTGTAAAATATTGTTTTTAATTTTATGAAAATGTTTTTGTTTTTCCAATTTGGAGCCAACTATATTTTTCACTATATTGACATATTTTTTCTAATAATTCAAAAAGAGTCTTTAATCTTATTTTTTTTAAAGAAAAAGGATTATTATTTAATATTAAATCTTGTGCTTGGAAAAAACAATTAAACATAAAACAAACTTTAAAATTAAGATGTTAAAGGATGCTTTTTAGCAAAATATTTGATTAAAAATCTCAATCAATAATCACATTTTTTTCCAATAATTACTAATATCATAAGCATCTAACACCATGAATCTTCATAGTAAATTTGTTCATTTAAATCTACTGAATCTCAATGGCCATATTTTTGTATGACCACTTTTAAAGATTCTTGATGCGCTAGAGATAATTTAGTAGTATCCCTTTCAGGAGTTTTGATTAAAGGTAAATAAGAATATTTACAAAATTATTGGTATCATTCAAGAAAAACAGGTCCATAAACTCAAGTTTGTAAGGTAGCATTAATTAATTTTTCTTTTTTGGACTAAATAAAAAACATGGCATAATAAATTAGTTTTTGTAGTTTAGTATTGGTAATATCGGGGATATATTCAATTAAATAATTAGCCACATCAAAAATATTAATTTTACTTTTAGACGTTTGACTAAATTATTCTCTTTTTTTGATTATTTTATTTTTTTAAAAATCATTTATTTATGGTTATTATATATTTTCTCAAGAAAAAAAACAAATAAAAAAGCTTTAAATCATCTATATTTGTTTAAGATGTTGCTTTTTAAACTGATTAGGAGATAAATAACCTAAATATTTTAATCTTCTTTTTTGGTTATAATGTTCGATAAAACGAGTAACTTTTTGTTTAATCCTTTGAGGAGTTAAAAATTTTCTTTTTTCTTCAAAGAATCTTTCCCCTTTTAAATTACTAAAAAAGGCTTCCACACAACTATTTTGTTGAGGAGAACTTTTTTCTGAAAAACTAGGTATTAAATTTTTTTCTTTTAAAAGAGCTTGAACATGTTGATGAATAAAAGGAGTTCCTTGATCCGAATGAAATAAACCAACTTTTTTTAAAACAGGTAAATGATTTAAAGTTTGGATAATTATTTGATGATCTTGTTTGTCTGAAAAAGTATAAGATAGAATTTCTCGATTATATAAATCCATAATAACTGATAAAAAAAGAAATTGATGCTTTTTTCCATAAGGAAAATAAGTAATATCAGCACAAAGTTTTTGGTAAGGACTATTAGCTTGAAAATTATTTTGAATTAAATTAGTTAAAGGTAGATGGTTAGGAAGATAATCTTTTTTTCTTCTATAATTACGTATAAAAAAACTATTTTTAGGCGTTTGACATAAACATCTAAACTTTTTCATTTTGTGATAAACAGTTTTAAGATTAACTTTGAAACCAATTAAAAGGAGTTTTAAATGCAAACGACGATATCCTAATAAATAACGTCTTTGACCTTGAGAATTATAATCACAATTTCGTTTAGCAATCTTTTGGATAGCTAAATCTAAAGTAGTTAAAAAAAGAGGTTGGTTATTTTTTTTTAACCAACGATAATAAGTACTTTTAGAAAAATTCAACCATCTTAAAAGTTGGTTTAAACCTATTTTATAGACATATTTAGAAATAATTTTTAAATAGAGAATTTTGTTTTCTTTCTTATTTAACCCTAAAATTTTTTTAATTTCTTTTTTAATAGTATTTTCATTATCATTACAAAATTTTTTTTGATAACGATAATTACAACCAGATTTTTGATGTAAACGATAAATTTGGTTTTGATCAACCCATTTTTGCCAAGAATAAATTGAACTAATGTTTTTAATACCATATTTCATTTGGATTTGTTTATATGAATTTCCTTTTTTCAAAGCTAAAACAGCTTTTATTTTAGTTTCAAAAGGATAATGATTAAGTCGGCTAAAATGATGATCATTTTTAGATTGTTGAAATTCTTTAAACCAAAAATAAATAATCCTTCTATTTTTTAATTTAAACTTTTTAATAATTTTTTGATCATTGTGGCTTTGTAATACGGATTGAATCACAGTTTTTTTAGTTTCGATAGAATAATATTGATAATGATATGGATAATTATTTTCCTTAAATTGACTAAACCAAGGATAAATATAAAAAGTGTTTTTTAATCCAAATTGTCGAATAATTTGTATATATCTAATTCCTTTAATTTTAGTTTGAACAACTTTTTTTTTAAATTCTAAAAAATATTTTTTGAATATTATAGGAAACATTATGAGCTTTTGCCTCTTTTTTCTCTTTTCATTACAAAAATACAAACATTCTTATTATAAAAGGTATTTTTAGTAATTAATCATGTTTTTTTGTTAATCTCTAAATAAAAGTAAAAAAAGACTAACAGAGTCTTTTGTTTATTAAAAAAGGTATTTGTAAAAGAGGATTATCGAGTATTTTCAATTTATTCATTCATTAATAAATTGTTTATTTTTTGTTCGATTTGATATTTAATTTCTATTTCGATATTTAATTTTATTTAGTATTAAACTTCTCTGTATAAATACTAAGGATATTTCGAACTGGATTAAAGTGTAAATGATATTCTTTAGTAGAATCACAGATCTTATTTGCTTATCTGGATCATACGGTAAATCAGCTTTTCCGATATAATAATCTTTATCTTCATCTAAGAGATATTAGAATCCTTGATAAGTAAAAGATAAAGAACGATTATGTTCATCAACAGCAAAATCTCTGATATAGATTCCTAATAAAGAATCAAAACTTCTTTAGCTAAAAGTAGCACTATCGAAAGCCATGTCGTAAGAAGATGTCCACCATTTGTTAAATAGTTGTTCAACAAAATCTAAGATATCATGATGTTCTTTTTGAGTTTGGAGACGATGTTGATAAAGAATAATTTTATCAGGATCTTTTATTTTTTCTTCTATTTCCAGAGGACTTAATTTAGCAGCTTCTGGATCTTGTCTAGCTAATTCCTCAGCTGTTGGTTTATTTTGTTCTTTTTCCAATTCTTTTTGATAATGTCCTAAACCATTTAAACCATAAAAAGTATATTTTTTAGTTATCATTGATTGACCTTGAGGATCTTGCTATTGTTTCGTAACAGATACTTTTGGTTCGGGAATAGGGATTTTAACAAACTCAGTTTTTGAAGGGAAAAAATTAATAATAATGATAATCACAACTATCAAAAGGAGTAAAAGAAGTATTATCCATTTAAAGATTTTTTTAAACTTACTTTTTTTAGGTTGCATAAATTAAACTTTTACTCCTTTTATTCAACATTAAACTTTTCAGTATAAACACTCAAGGTTTTACGAACTGGATTAAAGTGAAGGTGATATGTTTTAGTAGAACCAAATCCTATTTGGTTATTCGGATCATAAGGTAAATCCGCATTACCAATATAATAATCCTTATCTTCATTTAAAAGATATTGGGGTCCATCATAATAAAACCACATTACCCCGGTTGCTTCTTCACATCTCATGAATCCGATATATAGAGTTAACGGTGAATCTACTACTGATCCTTTCATAAAAGTAGTAGAACCAAAGGCATATTGATTAGCATCCGTACGCCATTTGTTAAAGGGTTGTTTCGCAAAAGGCAAGATATCAGTAGGTTCTTTTTGAGTTTGGAGACGATGTTGATAAAGAATAATTTTATCAGGATCTTTTATTTTTTCTTCTATTTCCAGAGGACTTAATTTAGCAGCTTCTGGATCTTGTCTAGCTAATTCCTCAGCTGTTGGTTTATTTTGTTCTTTTTCCAATTCTTTTTGATAATATCCTAAACCATTTAAACCATAAAAGATATAATTTTTTTCTATCATTGGTTGACCTTGAGGATCTTGCCATTGTTTTGTAACAGATACTTTTGGTTCAGGAATAGGGATTTGAACAAACTCAGTTTTTGAAGGGAAAAATTTCATAATAATGATAATAACAATTATAAAAAAGAGTAAAAAAAGTATTATCCATTTAAATATTTTTTTAAACTTTCCTTTTTTTAATTTCATTTATTCAATTTTTACTCCTTTTTTTAGTTCTAAACATTTTTTTATTTGGTATTAAACTTGTCCGTATAAACACTCAGGGTGTTTCGTTTGGGATTAAAGTGAAGTTGATATTTTTTCCTTAAAAATAATTGATCATTTGGATCAAAAGGTAAATAAGCTACTCCAATGAAATAATCTTGATCAGTTTCTAAAAGGTATTGAGGTCCTTTATAGCTGAAAGAGAAAGAACGACCATCTTCATCGGTGCTAAATTCGCTAATATAATTAGCTAATAAAGATTCAAGAATATTTTTTTCAAAAGTAATACTAATAGAAGATATTTCATAGGAAAATATGTACCAATGCCCGAAAGGTTGTTTAACAAAATCTAAAATATCTGTTGGTTCTTTTTGAGTTTGAAGACGATGTTTTAACAAGATAATCTCATTACTATTTTGGTCTTTTATTTTTTTTTGTTGTTCTTTTTCCAATTCTTTTTGATAATATCCTAAACCATTTAAACCATAAAAGATATAATTTTTTTCTATCATTGGTTGACCTTTCGAATCTTGCCATTGTTTAGTGATAGATACTTTTGGTTCAGGAATAAGGTTTTGAACCAACTCAGTTTTTGAAGGAAAAAATTTCATAATAATGATAATAACAATTATAAAAAAGAGTAAAAAAAGTATTATCCATTTAAATATTTTTTTAAACTTGCCTTTTTTTGATTGCATTTATTCAATTTTTACTCCTTTTTTTAGTTCTAAACATTTTCCTATATTCTTATTTTAAGACAAAAGGTTAAGAAAACCAATTTTTAAATGTATTTCATATCTTTTTTAGTTTTATCAACTATATAACTGTAATCTTGATCTACTTTTTTACGAATAATTGATCTTATCCCGGACCATTTTTCAGTTTTTTCTTTTAGTTCATCTTTTTTTGCTTATATGCGTTATCTTTATTATTATAATCATTAATTTTTGGTTGTAACTTTGTTTCAGTTTCTTTATGTTGTGTTTTTTTCTTTTCTTAGATCTTCTTTTAGTTTATTAATTTTATGTTCTAAGAATTGGTTTTTTTGAGTATTTTTTTCATTATCCGCTTCCGTTCCTTCGATTTTAACTTCTAAAGCTTTAATTGTTTATCCTTTTTATGTCTAAGAATTCATTTGATTATTTAGTTCTTTATCTAAACAAAGAATTTCTTCTTCTTTTTCTTTTAATTCTTCTTCTAATTGTTTAATTTCTGCTTGTTGAGTTTAATGGTGATAGCTGGTTCTTTGTTAGTTTGCTCTTCAATTAACTGTTTATTTTTAAGCATCCATAACTCCAATTGTTGACTTTGTAATTGTAAATTTAAAGTCATTTTTTTCTTGTTCTAGTTGTTCTTGGTCGTAATTTCTTTGTTGAAAATAATTAGTGATTCTTGTTTTAAGATCTTAATTAGAAGAAGTTTTAATCTTTTTTTCTTCTTCTTTTTTTATAAAGAGTAAAAGAAGAACTAGCAGAAAAAGAAGATAGTGATTGCTTAAATTACTTATGGATTCTGGATCTTTTTTTTAAAATCATCTATTTGTTAAAGTAAATCAGGTTGTTTAATTTGATTAATGACTGTTTGTTCGGTCAGTTTTGGGGGCAAATCAGTAGTTGGTTTTTGATCTTTTAAATGATATAGTTTATACATAAAAACTAAACTAAAACCCCAAAAGAAAAGGCGACTAATCCATTTTAAACATCTTAAAATAAAATTACGAGAGAGACATATTAGTAGTTAAATTAGTAGTGATTAAACCAGTTAAAATAGTGTCTATAGTCTCAATCCACCTAGTGGATCAAGAAGGTTTCTTATTAAATAACCATTCCCATGTTTTTTTAATCAGTTCATCGATATATTTATTATAATGTTTAACCATATATTCTATGATTTTCTTCCCTTTCTTACTGATAGCTGCATAAACTTCCGAAAAAAACTTAAATAATACTAATCCCAAAGCGCCTGATAAAATAAGCAAAGGTAACCAAAAAAGAAAAGTAGTAATAATCTTTCCTATTTTGATCCATAAATTATTTTTTTGAGTACTCTTAGTAACTGGTTGTTCGATGCTAATCTTAACAGAATTCGTTGATGATGATTTTCTATAAATGCTTTTTTTAGGAGTTATTTTTTGTTTTTTCTTTGAAGGTATAATGTTTTTAAAAAATGATTTTTTACTCATTAGCTGGTTCCTTTCTTTGTTTTATTTAGTATTAAATTTCTTATCATAAACCATGATTTGGTTTTTAACTGGATTAAAGTGAAGGCGATATGTTTTAGTAGAACCAAATCCTATTTGGTTATTCGGATCATAAAGTAAATCCGCATTACCAATATAATAATCCTTATCTTCATTTAAAAGATATTCAGGTGGGCCTGTATAAAATAAATAACCATGGGTTTGATTTGATCAAAATTCACTAAATTAGCTTGATCAGCTTTTAAATAAGTAATTAAATCTGCTAATTCTTCTTTTTCTTGTTCCGTTCCGAAAACATCATAAAAGGTAATTTGCTTTTTTTGATGAGTTCATGGTTTATTTAAACAACCGGCAGTTAATTCTTTTCTAAGTTCTTATAATTGACTATCTAAAAACAAATCATAAGCTTTTAATCGATCAAAAGAGTCGCTTGATCATTATCCGTTTTACTCAATAAAGTTTTATTTTTCGCTTTATTAGCTTAATTATAAGCAATGGCTACTTCTAAAATTTTACTTTTTTGTTTTAAATAACCTTGTTTTGGAAGATTATCATATTGATAAAAGTTAACCATTCAATCTTTTGAGTATTATTTTGTTTATTTAAATAAATAGCCGGAATTTTAGCTTACCAAGCTTGTGTCCTTCTTTTTTTTATCTGCTTCTTTTAAACTAGTATCTTTTAATTCTTCTTCTAAAACTTTGATTTGATCACTCAAAGTTTTAATTTCGATATTAATTTCTGTTAATTTAGTTTGAATAATGTTCGTTTGACTCTTGATTTCTTCTTGTTCTTTCGTTCTTTTTCTTCTTGGAGTTATATTGTCTATTTCTTAGAGATAATATTCTAAGGATTATTCTTCTTCTTTTTTATGAACTTCTTCTAAAAAAAGAGATTGAGAAGATGGATGATTAACAAAGTAGAAGACACTTTTTCTTTTTATTTAAACACTCCATAAAGCATTAAACTAACTAATAAGCCCAATCATACCAAGACCTAAGAACCACCAATAAAGTTTTTGAAAAATAGGCAAGGACATGAGATAAACCTCCTTTACTTAATTTATATTCCTAAATTCTGAATTCAATAATTTTTTTTTCTTTCAAAAAAGTAATAACTTTTTTAAAAAGAATACTTTTAGGAATATCAGCATTATAATTTTTTACCAAAAAATCTTTTTTAAAGAAATAATCATAACCTCTTTTTACTTGTTCAAAATAAGCTATTCCTTTTTTTTCAAATAAATCAGGTTCATAATCCAGTTTTTGTTGTTTTCTGATTAAACCAATAGCTGGTTTAATATCGAAATAAAAAGTAATAGCTGGTTGAAAGAAAAACGAACAATGAAGTTTATGAAATTTCTTTAAAGGGATATCTAAATAATGACCAAATACTTGGTAAGCATAAGTAGAAGCGATCCAACGATCAGCTAAAATAATATGGTTATTTTCTAAAGCTGGTTGAATAATTTCTGTTTGAGTCTGTTCCATATTGGCAAAACTTAACCACATGCGAGTAAAAGGGGTTATTTTTGTTTGATATAAAAACATTTCTCTTAACATGGGGCCGATAATGGAACTCCCTAACCCTTGAATAACAGTGACTTTTTTTCTATATTCTTTAGTTAAAACTACTTTTAAAAGGTTAATTTGAGTGGTTTTGCCACTTCCATCTAACCCTTCGAAGGCAATAAATTTCATTTTTGAGGACTCCTTTTTAATGAGTTAATAGGTTTAAATTATTTATTTTGGATTAATTTTTTATTTTTTTCTATAATAAATAAGATATTTCACTTCTTTAGAATTCTTTTAATACCATAAATAAGACATTAAAAGGTGAATTATTTAAAGAAAAGAGATGATGAAAATACATAATTAAATAATTTTATAATTGTTATGTTTATTACCGTATAAAACTACTTTAATATTTATTGTTTTGAAAAAAAAAGCGTATATAAATTTAAAAATCAAAAAAAAATATTCTCAATTAAAAACATTAAAATAAAATTTACTTTTATTTTAATATTTAAAAATAAAAAAATTAAGAAATTTTCTTTAAAAATTAACTGACATTAATTTTTAAAGTTTTTTTAAAAGAATAGTTTAATATCTTATGCAGGACAAAATTTTTATTTTTACTTTTATCCCTTCCAATAGATAGTAATAAATAATATTATTTAGATGTTCTTATGAATCCAGGAAGCCTTTTTATTTAAAGGTTGTTAAAAAAGTAAAGTCAGAAATTAACTACTTTCTAAATTTTTTAATTAGGTTTCTTTCAATGCTTTTAATTCCTTTAGCTTAGTTGTAATTTCTTCATTTAAGAAAGGAATTTTTAACTCTGCTTCTATATTTTTTTTAAAGCTAAACCTAGGCGATATTTATCCACATATTTACTAATTTAAGTTTGCATAGTGGTTTTACGAGTTTACTTTGTAGTTTTTTCTGTAATTATTTTCGTTTTTTATCAGTATCTGTTGTTTCATCGGCTTTTTTTTAAATTAGCGATTGTTTTGATTAATTCTTCTTTTTCATCAATCATTTTTTCCGTTTCTTTAATCTTTAAACATTCGGATTTTTTTATTTTGTTATCCTTTTAAACGATATTTTTCTTCAGTATTTTTACTGTTTTTAATTTGTTCTTCTAAAATTTGAATTTCTTCACTTAAAATTTTAAAATAATTATTTAATAACCTAAGGCATTCTTCTAAGATGTCTTTTTTTGGTCTTTTTCTTGAATTAATTAAACTATTTAATAAAGTTTTTTCTTCTGTTTTTGAAGCTGTATCTTTGACTTCTGCCTCTCTGATTTTAATTAAATAATTTACAAAAGTGTTTTTTTGTTCTAAATCATCTATTTTTTTAATCATCTTAATCATTTCCTGGGAAAGAATAGATTATTCTGGTTTATTTTTCATAACTTCTGTGGTAACTTTCGTTTTTTCTTTATTAGCATCTTTTTTCTATTCTTTGATTTGAAAAACAGCATAAAGTATGATTCCCACTACTACTATTAAAATAACTATACTTAAAATAATTTCTAAAGATCTTTTTTTTAACATTAGACATGTTCTTCTATTCATTTTTATTTCTTTTTTTTCTGCTAACAAAGTCTTTTGATTTTTTTTCAGCAGGATTAAAATATAAATTTTTAATGGTTAAAGATAAATCTTGGAAAGTTTTTTCTCTTTCTCTTTTTATTAATTGCAATATTTTTGACTAGAAGGAAGAGTGGGATAAAACATTTTTTTAATTAAAAAACATTAAAAAAACAAGTAAAACCACTGCCCAAGAAAAACCTAAACTAAATAAATAAGTTTGACTATTCATCTTCTTTACCCTCTTTTTTTGCTTGAGGTTCTGTTTTAACTTCTAAAGAATTTTTTAATTTGGGATGTTTTAAAATAAAATCACTGAATACTTTTTCTTTTTTCTTTTTTTCTTGAATTAACTGAACGATTTTTTGTTCTTGTAAAACAACAATTTTTTTTAAATATTGAGCTTTTTTCTTTTTAAACAACCATCCTAAAGGTTTGACTAACAACAACTGATAACAATGTTTTAAAAAGACAAAAAAAGGTTTAAAACCAGTGATAATCATGATGATAAGCCAAAAAACGGTTAACGGTTAACAATCCATTCGATCCAACGGTCTAACACTTCGTTTTGGGTAAAACCAAAAACAAAATCTTTTAAAATAGCTAATCCAACAACTAATCAATTTAAAATAAACAAATCAATCATCCTCTTTCATTTGATTAAGCTTCTTTAGCTTGGCAAAGAGAAGTAAGCAGGAGATTAACAAATTTCGATGAAACTTACTTCTCTTTGTCAAGCTAAAGAAGCTAAAAAGAACTTTATTTTTTGTTTAAAGCTATTTTAATCGCTTTTCTAAAATCATCAGCCAAACTAAAAATAACTATTTGATTAGCAGGATGATGAATGATTTTAGTAACTCTTTTGTTTTTAGGGATCTTCGGATTAAAAGTTGGATTTCTACTTCTTTTTTGGATGGTATTTGTTTAATTTTGAAACTACCAATCGGACTAAAGGAAACAACCTTTCCCTTGGGATAAAGTACTATATAAAACTGCTTTCTAAACAAATAAAATATGATGAATTTCTTTTTGACTATAGACCAGTTTTTTTTCGCTATTTTAGCCATTAATTCTTGTTGAGTTATTTTGTTAATTTATTTTTTAGTGTTTTTTTAGCTATGTTTAATCCTCTTTTTATTATTAATGTTAATAAAAATGGAATAAAAATATCATTAAATAGCTAACTCTATCTTTTAAAATCTTTGTTAAAAAAGTTCCTTTAGGAATCATCTGCAGTGATTTCGTTAGCTAATTGACACATATCATCAACAGTTTACCGTCTTATTGAGGATGATTTAGTATATTTTTTTAACTTATACTTGTACTTCTTGCATTATTAATACATCAAAAACAGCGATAATTTGTTGTAATTTAAAAATAATTTTTTCAAAATTACCTTCTTTTTCGAAAATATCCCAAGCTTTAATCGATTGATCCATTGATATAGTTAAAAAATCTTTTTCTATATGATCTGATTTTTTTTTAAAAAAAGATTTAACCATGGAATCTTTTAAAAAGTTTTAATTTGATTAATAAAATCTTCTATTTTATTTTGTTGAATATCTTGAGCAAATACCAAAATATGATTAATTTGTTCTAAATGATAATGAATTTGATTATTTTTTTCAATTAAATATTCTTCTAAACTTTTAATATTAGTTAATAATTCTTGTTTTTCTTGTTGGTTCATTTTTCATTTATTCTCTTCTCATGAAGGTTCATGATTTTGAAAAATATCAATTGCTTGTTGTAATTTACAAATTATATAATTAAATTGCGCTTCTTCCTTAAAATTTTTATAAAGTTGAATAAAATTTTTTAATGAATTAAAAAAAATATCTTCTCCTAATTTATCTTTAAAAAATTTTTTAACTCGCAAAAAACTTTCATCATGTGAAGTATTATTATGATAATTTTCAATAAAAACTAAAACTTCTTGTGTTTTAATAAAATTTTCGTTTATTATTTCTTCTGCTTTTTGAAATTTAATTTTTAAAATTTTTAAATCTTGGTATAGTTCTTTAAAACTTTCTATATTCATTGTGTGTTTTTTCTTTCTAATTATTTTTTCAACAGTTTACCGTCTTATTGAGGACGCTTAAATCATTCTTTATTTTTTAAAAGTTCCTTATATTGGTTTAATTGTTTTAAATAACGATGACCTTTCACCAACATTTCTTGAATAAAGCTTTCATCTAAACAAACTTCTTGAATCACATAATCATTGTCTTGAAAATAAACTAAAAAATAAGCTTTAGAAGTTTCCGAACAATAAAGTCCACATTGAATTTGAGCCCAATAATAAGGAAGAATAATTTTTTTCTCCCAAAAGTCTTTCCAACTATGACTCTCTTTTTTAAGAGGACATTTAATCTCTAACATTGTTTTGGATTTTTCGTGATAACCATCTAAAGAAGCGGAAAAAGGCGCTTGTACAAAAACCGCTGGTTCATAATTACGGTTTTTAAGAATACTAAAAAATAAATTAGCTTTGGATTCTGTTTTTTTCCCATGTTCTACGGCTTCGTTGGTTACAAAATTACTTCCAAATAATTTCTTTTTAATTAACTCTTCCATCGTTTCATAAGGATTTAAACCCATGATCGTTCCGATTTCAGAAGCATTGACATAGTTTTTTCGATGTCTAAACCATTCCTAACTATTCTGTTTTAAATTGATCTTCATTTTCTTGGTCCGCATCTTTTATTTTTTTTCTACGAATTTGTTTTTGCTTTTGTTGGATAATTTGCAGTTGATTTAATTGATGTTTTGATTTCAAATAACAATTTAAATTAATTAAAAGCTGGATAAAATTAACTAAAAAATAAAGCGGAATACTAACTAAAATCGTTAAACCTAAACTAAAAATAACTATTGCTAAAAATTGTTCTAAATTCATTTCTTTTTTTCTCCTTTGTTTATGCTTTTTTTCTAAAAAAATAAACTTTTTTCTTTTTAAAGAGGTTTAAATGGGTGTTAATCAAATCTTCTAAATCTACAAAACCACTGTAATTGTATTTAACAATAGGACGATTAGTAGTTCGGATATAAATAGCCTCTAAATTAGTTTCTGATCGACAATGAAAGTTCTTTTTTTTGAGTAACAAAGTCATCTGGGCTAATTTTTGTTCTTTTTTAGTTATTTTCATTAAACAATGCTTAGTTAAAAAAGACCAAATTTCTTTTTGATGTTGAATATAAATGGTTTTTATTTCGCTTATTTTCATCTTAATAAAGCTTCTTTTCTTCGAATTTTTGAATTTTTAAATGAAAGAGAAAAGGACATTGACCAATTTGACCATTCCTGTTTTTAGCAATAATAACCTCTGTTTCGACTATTTCTCTATGAAAATCAATGTTTTCAGGTTGAAATCTAGCTAAAAAGATGACAATATCAGCATCTTGTTCAATGCTCCCGGAATCTCTTAAATCAGATAATTGAGGTCTTTTCTTTTCTCTTTTTTCAATTTCTCTAGATAACTGAGAAAGACAAATAATCGTCATTTTTAATTCTTTGGCTAATAACTTAAGTTCTCGAGAAATTTGAGAAACAGTTTCATAGCTTTTCAATGCTTTATCACTTTCAAAAGCTTTTAACAGTTGAAGATAATCAATAAAAACAAGGTTCAACCCTTTTGTTTGTTTTAACCAACGACATTTTTCTTTAATATGAGTCATCGTATTTAATCCTTCATCATCCAAAAAAAGTTGATAATAATTAATTTCTTCTGTTTTAGTTTCTATTAGCTTTTGTTCTTGAGTCGAAAAAGCTTGAAAAGAATAAGTTTGGAGTTGACGAAAAGGAATGTGGGTCATCATACTCAAACACCTTAGTCCTAATTGAATACTATTCATTTCTAAACTAAAAACTGCTACTTTCAAATGTTCATTATTTGCAAAAGCTTTTAACATCAAATTTAACATGAAGGTGGTTTTACCCATTCCTGGACGAGCTGCTAAAATCACCAGTTGTTCTGGTTGCCAACCACCGGTCATTTCATCTAAAGCAGCAAAACCAGTAAACCAACCTAAAAAACTTTCTTTCTTTCTTTTTTGCATTTGTTGTTGGATTTGTTGAAATAAAGTTTTAGCAGTTAAAAAAGCTTTTTGAGGTGAATTAATTAAGGCTTTTATTTCGGCTTGACTTTCTTCCATTAATTGATGAAAATGGCCTTCATTTTCATAATTTAAAGTTTCATGAACCATCCTATTCATTAATTGAAGCATTTTTCTTTTGATAGTCGCTTCTTTTAAAAATTCAATGTAATTATCTAAATGATATAAAGAAGGAAAAGAACTACCCAGTTTCATTAAATAATCAGTTCCGCCTGTAATAGTGATACATTGTTTTTTTAACCACAGATCAACAGAAAAATAATCAATGATTTTATGATTTTGATGTAAATGATACATTGCTTGATAAATTTTTTGATGATCTGGATGAAAGAAATCTTCATTTTTTAATTGATTTAAAACATGAACAATTTGTTTTTCATCAAAAAAAAGAATTCCTAAAACGGCTTGTTCAGCATCTAAGTAATACGGAAGAGGTAAATTTTTAAAATAATTAAGTTGGTTTTTGTTTTTTAACATGTCAAAATACCTTGTTTATTAATTAAACAACCATCTTGATCATAATTTTCGTTATAAAGAAAAGTATTTTGATATAAATCATATTCCGTATATCTTCTTAATTGACCAGAAGGATAAAAAACTTTTTCGCTTATTACTTTTTGATGTTTTAAAGAATACTTTTGATAACTTCTTAAGAATTGATTAAAATAAAAAATCCAACAGTGTTTTTCTTTTTTTTGATCGTCTTGAATCATAATTTCTTTAATTCTTTTTGTTTTGATTTTAGGATTATTAAAATAAATGATTTTTTGTGACAAAGAAGCAAGAGTTGGATATTGGAACAAAAATAATTCTAAATCTTGGAAATGCATTTGTTAATCTCCTTTTTTTAACCATTTGACTTTTAGGCAAAAGAAAAAAACCAAACTGTTTATTTATTAATAAACAATTTGGTTTTATTTGCTTAAATTATTTGATGTCCTCTGGTACCACTTTCTAGGTTCGGACTACTCTCTCTTTCTCTATCTCGGTCTGAACCTAGAAAATTATCAAATTAGAAATTTGTAATTTTTTAAAGTTCTATTATAAAATATTTTGTACTCATATTTTTTATATCTATTTTATTTAAATTTTCTTTTTAATTTTATAGATATCAAATAAAAAAATAAAAGAAATAACAGGAACGAAAGAATAAATGGTATAGAGAAAATAAAACAAAAATAAACGATTGTCTCCAAAAAAATAACATATATAGTTTTAATAAAAATGAATATAAAGTAATTGAAATTAAACAAGTTTCAATAGTAGAAAAGAAATGGATAAAATATTTCTTTTCTAGATAATTAATATTAGATTTTATACTCTTATCATTTAAAAAACATATTTTATATTTTTTTTCAAAATAATAATAATGATTTTTATAAAAATTTTTATAAATTTTCGGCAAAGTAAATATGAATAGTACAAATTCACAAAAATTAATAAAATAATTAAACAATTCAAACATAATAACTTTTAAAAATATCTTTTCTTTTTATTTTATCTTTTATATTGTATTTGCTCTCATAAAATACCTTTTATTAAAAAAATTAGCTATTTTTTTATGTTTACTTTTTTTCTTTTGAGTTGCACTGCTAGTAGTTAATAAACAAATTCGATTATCTTAAAAAAAAGAGAGCTTGATTTCTTCTTTTTTATAAGTCAGACTACAGCGTTTTTTCCTCTTTTTTTCTGCTTATTAACTTCTTTTTTCTTTTTTTACTTTTTTTTTTAATTTAGGATTGACAAATCTTTTTACTTGAGATATCATGTTGGTGAACGTTAGTAAACAATATATATTAGTTAACTTACTTACTAAAGTAAGTAAGTTAACTATATATTATCTTTTCTTTTTTTCTTTGTTACTTTCTTTTTTCTTTTATTTTTGAAAAAGATCAACTTCTATTTTTAAAATTTACTAAAAATAGAAAATATTTAAAATGAAAAAAATGTTTACTCTGAATTCATCATATTTTATATCAAACATCAATATAGCTTAACGAAAGTGGTCTACGTAATAGTTAAGGAGAAGAAGGTAATAAATCTTTTTTTGAAAGCAAAGTTGATTATTTGTCAAATTGAGAGTTTTTTTTGAAAGTTCTTTTGGATGATTAAGAACTGAAAATAGGTCTTTTTAGAACTA
The DNA here is from genome assembly GCF_003263355.1 of Candidatus Phytoplasma oryzae. Lineage (GTDB taxonomy): Bacteria > Bacillota_I > Bacilli_A > Acholeplasmatales > Acholeplasmataceae > Phytoplasma > Phytoplasma oryzae_B. Next base: position 22,269 of record NZ_JHUK01000004.1, read on the forward strand.
TTTTTTTTAAATTATAAAGTTTTTTTTAAATACTTTACACACTTTCTTTTTTTATAGAAAAAAGTTAACTATGAATAGTTGACTTTCTTTTTTTTTGAGTTATACTGTTTTTAGTTACAAATAAAAATTTGTCATTTGTATAATTTATTTTTATAAAAAATGTTGCTTTATAACAATCCCGCTTTCTAGGTTCAGTCCGTTCCATATAAAACTGTACTGTTGTCAAGATAAAAAAAGCTAAGCTTTTTTATTTAATAAATAAAAATAGCTTGGCTTTTTTCTTTTGTAAAAAAGTCTAGTTGTTAATAAAAGGAGATTAACACAATGAATTTTTTAGAAGTTAAATTCAGTATCAACAACAATCATTTTTTATGTTTTGTAAATAAAGAAATAGTTTATTATCCTCAGCCTGAAACAACATTAATTAAAGAAATGATCATAATAGATTCCGACAACCAAATTAAACATCATTGGTTCTTTTATCGAAACCAAGTTTTAAAAAGTTATCAAAAGAAAAGTATTCTTGAAAACATCGGAAACTAATCAGTGAAAAAATTTATTATTCTTCCAAACAACTGACAAGATATACCAAGTATAATCTGATCAATAGTGGATTTCTGTATACTGAAAATTATGATCAAGAAGGTTTCTTAAATAAAAAAATAGGTGAATATCATGAAGAAAAATAATATCCAAGAAAAAATTATTTCAAAAACTTTTCAGTGCCTTATTATTTAGACACTGAACAAACCATTTTAGGAATTTTCCTTTTAGGTAGCCAATATATTACAAAAATAATTTCCGAACTAAAAACAGAATATTTTTTTAATATTGATCATCAAAAAATATATAAAACTATGAAGCATTTATTTCAAGAACAAAAAGAAATTGATTATTTATCGGTTTATCTTTGGTTAAAAAACAATCAAATCTAGATTGAAGGTGGGATAAAAGCCTATTTACTGAAATTAGATAATTTATTTCCTTCAGTTTATCATTTGAATAATTACATTGAATTTCTAAAAGAAGCCTCCATGAAAAGAAAAAATTCAACTACTGAACCAAATGGTTCATCATACTTTACAAACCGAAGAGGCCAGTCATTTTTATCAATTAATTGAAAGAAGTAAAGAACAATTGCATCAATTGATTAATTTACCTCAAACCACTTTTTTTATCACGGCAAAAACTTTATTTCAAAAAATAAAAGAAATAATTACAAACAAAACTCAAAACAGTTTTTAGGTTGGTTTACTGGTTTTGCTGCTTTAGATGAAATGACCGGTGGTTGGCAACCAGAACAACTGGTGATTTTAGCAGCTCGTCCAGGAATGGGTAAAACCACCTTCATGTTAAATTTGATGTTAAAAGCTTTTGCAAATAATGAACATTTGAAAGTAGCAGTTTTTAGTTTAGAAATGAATAGTATTCAATTAGGACTAAGGTGTTTGAGTATGATGACCCACATTCCTTTTCGTCAACTCCAAACTTATTCTTTTCAAGCTTTTTCGACTCAAGAACAAAAGCTAATAGAAACTAAAACAGAAGAAATTAATTATTATCAACTTTTTTTGGATGATGAAGGATTAAATACGATGACTCATATTAAAGAAAAATGTCGTTGGTTAAAACAAACAAAAGGGTTGAACCTTGTTTTTATTGATTATCTTCAACTGTTAAAAGCTTTTGAAAGTGATAAAGCATTGAAAAGCTATGAAACTGTTTCTCAAATTTCTCGAGAACTTAAGTTATTAGCCAAAGAATTAAAAATGACGATTATTTGTCTTTCTCAGTTATCTAGAGAAATTGAAAAAAGAGAAAAGAAAAGACCTCAATTATCTGATTTAAGAGATTCCGGGAGCATTGAACAAGATGCTGATATTGTCATCTTTTTAGCTAGATTTCAACCTGAAAACATTGATTTTCATAGAGAAATAGTCGAAACAGAGGTTATTATTGCTAAAAACAGGAATGGTCAAATTGGTCAATGTCCTTTTCTCTTTCATTTAAAAATTCAAAAATTCGAAGAAAAGAAGCTTTATTAAGATGAAAATAAGCGAAATAAAAACCATTTATATTCAACATCAAAAAGAAATTTGGTCTTTTTTAACTAAGCATTGTTTAATGAAAATAACTAAAAAAGAACAAAAATTAGCCCAGATGACTTTGTTACTCAAAAAAAAAAACTTTCATTGTCGATCAGAAACTAATTTAGAGGCTATTTATATCCGAACTACTAATCGTCCTATTGTTAACTACAATTACAGTGGTTTTGTAGATTTAGAAGATTTGACTAACACCCATTTAAACCTCTTTAAAAAGAAAAAAGTTTATTTTTTTAGAAAAAAGCATAAACAAAGGAGAAAAAAAGAAATGAATTTAGAACAATTTTTAGCAATAGTTGTTAGTTTAGGTTTAACGATTTTAGTTAGTATTCCGCTTTATTTTTTAGTTAATTTAATCCGGCTTTTAATTAATTTAAATTGTTATTTGAAATCAAAACATCAATTAAACCAACTGCAAATTATCCAATACAAGAAAAAACAAATTTGTAGAAAAAAAATAAAAGATGAGGAAAAAAAAGATGAAAATTAATTTAAAACAGAATAGTTGGGAATGGTTTAGACATCGGAAAAACTATGTCAATGCTTCTGAAATCGGAACGATCATGGGTTTAAATCCTTATGAAACGATAGAAGAGTTAATTAAAAAGAAATTATTTGGAAGTAATTTTGTAACCAACGAAGCCGTAGAACATGGGAAAAAAACAGAATCCAAAGCTAATTTATTTTTTAGTATTCTTAAAAACCGTAATTATGAACCAGCTGTTTTTGTACAAGCGCCTTTTTCCGCTTCTTTAGATGGTTATCATGAAGAATCCAAAACAATGTTAGAGATTAAATGTCTTCTTAAAAAAGAGAGTCCTAGTTGGAAAGACTTTTGGGAGAAACAAATTATTCTTCCTTATTATTGGGCTCAAATTCAATGTGAGCTTTATTGTTCGGAAACTTCTAAAGCTTATTTTTTAGTTTATTTTCAAGACAATGATTATGTGATTCAAGAAGTTTGTTTAGATGAAAGCTTTATTCAAGAAATGTTGGTGAAAGGTCATCGTTATTTAAAACAATTAAACCAATATAAGGAACTTTTAAAAAATAAAGAATGATTTAAGCGTCCTCAATAAGACGGTAAACTGTTGATGATATGTGTCAATAAGCTAACGAAACCACTGCAGATGATTCCCAAAGGAGCTTTTTTTTAACAAAGATTTTAAAAAGTAGAGTTAGCTATTTAATGATCTTATTTATGCAATTGTTATTAACATTTTATTTTATCCTTTCTTCTTTTAGGAAGTCAAAATTAATCCTTTCTAGAAGAAGAAAGATTTTCAAAATAATAAAGGAGGCCTAATGATGGCTAAAAAAAAGAAAATTAAACAACAAACAAGTGAGAAAGCTAAAATTACACAAAAAGAATTAATCACTAAAATAGCGAAAAAAACTCGTCATAGTCAAAAAGAAATTCATCATATTTTATTTACTTGGAAAGAAGTTTTATATAGTACTTTATCCCAAGGAAAAGGTGTTTCTTTTAGTCCGATTGGTAGTTTTAAAATTAAAAAAGTACCTACTCGTAAAGGTTTAGATATGAATCTTTTAAGAACGGCTAAAAAAAAAAGAATGATCAACTTTCCTGCTCATCAAACAGTTACTTTTAGTTTAGCTGATGATTTTAAAAAAGCGATCAAAACAGCTTTAAACAAGAAATAAAGTTCTTCTTAGTTTCTTTAGCTTGAAAAAGAGAAGTAAGTTTCATCGAAGCTTGTTAATCTCCTGCTTACTTCTCTTTTTCAAGCTAAAGAGGCTTATCAATAAAACAAAGGAGGATGATTTGATTTGTTTATTTTAAATTGGCTGGTCGCTGGTTTAGCTATTTTAAAAGATTTTGCTTGTGGTTTTACCCAAAGTGAAGTGTTAGACCGTCGAAGCGAATGGATGTTTACAGTTTGGCTCACCATCATGATTATCACTGGTTTTAGACCTTTTTTTGTCTTTTTAAAACGTTGTTATCAATTGTTGTTAGTCAAGCCTTTAGGATGGTTATTTAAAAAGAAAAAAGCCCAATATTTAAAAAAACTAGTAGTTTTACAAGACCAAAAAATCACTCAGTTAATGAAAGAAAAAGAAGAACAAATGAAAGAATTAAGTAATTTTATTTCAAAACATCCTAAATTAAAAAATTCTTTAGAAGTTAAAAAAGAACCTCAAAACCAAAAGGAGGATCAAGAAGATGAATAGTCAAACTTATTTATTTAGTTTAGGTTTTATCTTAGGCAGTGGTTTTACTTGTTTTTTAATGTTTTTAATTAAAAAAATATTTTTTCCCACTCTTCCTTCTAGTCAAAAAATAGTGAAATTGATGAAAAAAGAAAGGGAAAAAACTTTTCAAGATTTATCTTTAACCATTAAAAATTTACATTTTAACCCTTCTGAAAAGAGAAAAAATTCTTTGTTAGAAGAAAAAAAGAAAGCAAAAGGAGTAATAGAAGAAAATGTCTAATGTTAAAAAAAAAGGATCTTTAGAAATTATTTTAAGTATAGTAATTTTAATAGTAGTAGTAGGAATTGTGCTTTATGCTGTTTTTCAAATCAAAGAAGAACAAAAAGAGTCTAATAAAGAAGAAACAAAAGTTACCACAGAAGTTATAAAAAATAAACCGGAAGAGTCTATTCTTTCCCAAGAAATGATAGACTTGATTAAAAAGATAGATGATTTAGAACAAAAAAACAATTTTGTGAATTATGTCATTCAAATCAGAGAAAAAGCAACTAAAGATCTTACTTTAAAAACAGAAGAAAAAACTTTGTTAAATAGTTTAATTAATTTAAGAAAAAGCCAAAGAGACCTCTTAGAAGAACGCCTATCGTTAAATAATTACTTTAAAACTTTAAGTGAAGAAATTCAAAGTTTAGAAGAACAAATTAAAAACAGTAAAACTACTGAAGAAAAATATCGTTTAAAAGGGCAACAAAGTAAAAAAGAAGCCGAATGTTTAAAGATTAAAGAAACGGAAAAAATGATTGATGAAAAAGAAGAATTAATCAAAACAATCGCTCATTTAAAAAAACAAGCGGATGAGACAACGGATACTAATAAAAAAACAAAAATCAATACTGAAAAAACTACAAAAGAAACACGTCAAACCACTATTCAAACCCAAATTGCTAAATATATCGATAAATATTACCTAAATCTAGCGTTAAAACAAATCGAAGCTGAGTTAAAAATTCCTTTCTTAAATGAAGAAATTACGACCAAACTTAAAGAATTAAAAACCATGAAAGAAACTCAATTAAAAACGTTAGAAAGTAATTAAACAATTTAATTCAACATTTAAAAATTCAATAAGAAAGGAGAAAAAGATGCCTTTCATCGTCTTTGAAGGTTTAGATGGGAGTGGAAAAACTACTTGTATCCAACATTTAAAAATTCTTTTAGAAAAAAAATATCATCATCAAGTCTTAATCATCGAAGGATTAAGAAGTTCTTCGATTGGACAGCTGCTTCGCCAAATGTTTTTATGCGAAAAAAAATTAACTAGCGTCACTAGAGTATGGTTAAGTTTAGCTAATATGGCTCAAACCCAAACAGAATTGATTAAATCCGCTTTAAAAGAAAAGAAGATTGTTTTAACAGATCGTTGGCTTGCTTCTACTTATGCTTATCAAGTGGCTGGCTATCAATTAAAACTTTCTGACCATTATTTTAAACAACTCATGCAAGCTTTTTTTCTCCAACCAGATCTTACTTTTTATTTAAAGATTGAACCAACAGAAGGCTTAAAAAGAAAACCAAAAGATAATCAACTAGATTACTTTGAAAGAAGAACGAAAGTTTATTTTAAGAAAGTAAGTCAAGGTTATGAACATTTCTTTCAAAAGGATTTAACAGTTAAAAGTTATGAATCAACTCTTCCTTTAAGAGTTCTTTTAAACAAAATGATGGCTTTTTTGGAAACAAGAAACTTAATTAAACTTAAAAGGAGTAAAACATGAAACAAACTACTTGGTCATCCAAACTTTATTGGTGGTTCTTAGGTCTTAGTACGATCGGTATGATGAGTTTAACGCTTTATGGGGTGTTTAAACAAAAAATAAAAATACCTTCTACTTCGCTTAATTATCAATCTTCTCCATCTCTTTTGTCAGAAGAAGTTAAAAAAAAAGAAGAAGAACAGTCCTTAGATCATTATCTCCAAGAAATAGACAAACAACTTCGAGAAGAAAAAGAAAAAAGAACTAAAGAACAAGAAGAAATTAAGAATCAAACGAACATCATTCAAACTAAATTAACAGAAATTAATACTGAAATTAAAACTTTAAGTGACCAAATCAAAATTTTAGAAGAAGAATTAAAAGACACTAGTTTAAAAGAAGCAGATAAAAAGAAAAAAGAAGGACAATTAACAACTTTAAAAACTCAAAAAGAAGCTAAAATTAAAGAAGGACAAGCTTGGCAAGCTAAAATTCCGGCTATTTATTTAAATCAACAAAATAATACTCAAAAGATTGAATGGCTCACTTATCAACATGGTAATCTCCAAAAACAAGGTTATTTAGAACAAAAAAGTAAAACTTTAGAAGAGGCAATTGCTTATAATCAAGCTAATAAAGCAAAAATTAAAACTTTACTGAGTAAAACGGATAATGATCAAACGACTTTTGATCAATTAAAAGCTTATGATTTGTTTTTAGATAGTCAATTAGTGACTTTTAGTCGTCAATTAGAAGAACTCAGAAAAGAATTAACTGCCCGTCGTTTAAATCAACCGTGGATTAATCAAAAAAAGAAAATTACTTTTGATGATGTTTATGGAATGGAACAAGAAAAAGAAGAATTAGCAGATTTAATTACTTATTTAAAAGCTGATCAACCTAATTTAGTGAATTTTGATCAAATTAAACCCCGTGGTTATTTATTATATGGCCCACCTGGTACCGGAAAAAGTTTTTTAATGAAAGCTTTATGTGAAGAAACCGGGGCTTATTACTTAGAAATCGATCCTTCTCGTTTTGATAAAACTTACGTAGGAGAAGGGAATGAAGAACTCGAAAAGATTTGGCGTGAAGCAGAATCACATGATAAAAGTATTATCTTTATTGATGAAATCAGTGGGTTAGCCAATCGAGAAACTAAAAGTGATAATAAAGTAGCTATTAACATTGTCAATAATTTACTTTTAAAACTTGATGGTTTTAAAAGTAGCGAGAAAAAGATTATTTTAATGGCGGCAACAAATCATTTAAACCAAGTCGATGCTGCTTTAAAAAACCGTTTTAGTAAATTAATTAAAATTGATTTAATTCAGGATGAAGAAATTGAAGGCTTTTTAAAACATCAATTAAGAAATTATCAAATTAGTTATCATACTTTTAATCATTTATCAACCATCGCTACTAAATGTCAAAAGAAAGGTTATTCTAACCGTGATCTAAGTAAAATCATTGATAACGCTTATCAAAAAACTTATAAGTATAAAGTTCAAAATCCTCTCCATAGTGTGATGTTACCTTCTGATTTAGACGAAGTATTGGATTATCAACAAGGAATTAAAAAAACTTTCGCACAAATCAAAAAACATCGTTTAGCTCAGGAAACAGTATATCAAGACTGGTTAAAAGGAATTAAAAGTTTTTTACCGAAGAAAAAAGATTTAACCAAAGTTATTAAACAATATCGTTTTCATACTTTAACTTGGCCTGGTCATGATGAACCAAGTGATGTTTTAGCTTTTGTAAAAAAACCTTTTAACAAATGGCGTACGGATGCTTATCAATATGCCTTTAGTTCTGCTACTTTTTCGAAAGGATTAGTAGTAGATTCACCATTAAATCGATATATCGGATTCATGAGATGTGAAGAAGCAACCGGGGTAATGTGGTTTTATTATGATGGACCCCAATATCTTTTAGATGAAGATAAGGATTATTATATTGGTTTTGCGGATTTACCTTATGATCCGAATAACCAAATAGGATTTGGTTCTACTAAAACATATCACCTTCACTTTAATCCAGTTAAAAACCAAATCATGGTTTATGATAAAAAATTTAATACCAAATAAAAAAAGAAAGGAACTAGCTAATGAGTAAAAAATCATTTTTTAAAAATATTATACCTTCTAAGAAAAAACAAAAAATAACTCCTAAAAAAAGCATTTATAGACAATCATCATCAATGAACCCTGTTAAGATCAGCATTGAACAACCTATGACTCAGAGTACTCGACAAAATAATTTATGGATTAAAATAGGAAAGATTGTGGCCACTTTTCTTTTTTGGTTGCCTTGGCTCATTTTATTAGGCGCTTTAGGATTAGTATTATTTAAGTTTTTTCCGGAAGTTTATGCAGCTATCAGTAAGAAAGGGAAGGAAATCATAGAATATGTAGTAAAACATTATAATAAATATATTGATGAACCAATTAAAAAAACATGGGAATGGTTATTTAATAAGAAACATTCTTCTAAATCGACTATGTGGATCGTGACTATAGGCACTATTTTAACTGGTTTAATCGCTACTAATTTAACTACTAATATGTCTCGTAATTTTGTTTTAGGAGGTTTAAAATGGATTAGTCGTCTTTCCTTTTGGGGTTTTAGTTTAGTTTTTTTGTATAAACTATATCATTTAAAAGATTCAAAACCATCTACTACTGATCTACCACCTAAACCGACCGAACAAGTAGTTATTAATCAAATTAAACAACCTACTAAACAACCTGATTCGCTTCAACAAATGGATGATTTTAAAAAAAAAATCCTGAGTCCATAAGTCAATTTAAGCGACCATCATCTTCTTCTTCTAGTTCTTCTTCAACTTTTTATAAACAAAAAGAAGAAGAAAAGATGCAAACTTCTGCTCATCAAACTCTTAAAACAAGAATCACTGATTATTTTCAACAAAGAAATTATGCTCAAGAACGACTAGAACAAGAAAAAATGGCTTTAAATTTACAATTACAAAGTCAACAATTGGAGTTATGGACGCTTAAAAATAAACAGTTAATTGAAGAACAAACTAAAAAAGAACAAGCTGACATTATTAAAACTCAACAAGCACAAATTACTCAATTAGAAGAAGAATTAAAAGAAAAAAAAGAAGAAATTATTCGTTTAGACCAAGAACTAAATAATCAAATGGATGCTTGGGTGCAAAAAGGACAAACCATTAAAGCTTTAGAAGCTAAAATCGAAGGAATGGAAGCGGCTAATGAAAAAAATACTCAAAAAAACCAACTCTTAGAAAATGAAATTAATAAACTAAAAGAAGATCTAAGAAAAGAAAAAAAAGAACATCAAAAAACTAAAACAAATTTACAAGTTCAAATAGATGAATTGGTTAAGAAAAACAAAAAATATGCCAATAAAAAAGAAGAACTAAAAACAAAAACTGAAAAATGGTCTGGGATAGGATCAACTATTAGTCAAAAAGTAGATGATGATTTCAGTTATATAGTTAATAAAACTAAAAAAGCATGGAATACATTTAAAAGTTGGTTTTCTTAATCTTTTAACTTAAAATAAGAATAGTGAAAAAAACATTTAGTATTAAAAAGGAGTAAAAGTTTAATTTATGCAACCCAAAAAAAGTAAGTTTAAAAAAATCTTTAAATGGATAATACTTCTTTTACTTTTTTTGATAGTTGTGATTATCATTATTATTAATTTTTTTCCTTCAAAAACTGAGTTTGTTCAAATCCCTATTCCTGAACCAAAAGTATCTGTTACGAAACAATGGCAAGATCCTCAAGGTCAATCAATGATAACTAAAAAATATACTTTTTATGGTTTAAATGGTTTAGGATATTATCAAAAAGAATTGGAAAAAGAACAACAAAAAGAAATAAAAGACCAAAATAGTTATGAAATTATCTTTTTAAAACATCGTTTTCAAACTCAAAAAGAACCTACTGATATCTTGCCTTTTGTAAAACAACCCTTTAACAAATGGCGTACGGATGCTAATCAAAATGCCTTTTGTTCTACTACTTTTAGACCAGGAGTAGTAGTAGATTCACCGTTAATTCGATATATCGGATTCATGAGATGTGAAGAAGCAACCGGGGTAATGTGGTTTTATTATGATGGACCCCAATATCTTTTAGATGAAGATAAGGATTATTATATTGGAAAAGCTAGTTTAGCTTATAATCCTGATAATCAATTAACCGATTGGAAAGAATATCACCTTCACTTTAATCCAGTTCGTAAAACCTTGAGTGTTTATACTGAAAAGTTTAATGTTGAATAAAAGGAGTTTAATGAAAAACAAAAAAAGAATTTTAGATTTAACCTTTTTTCTTTTAAGTTTAAGTGTTTTAATTTTAAGTATTTTTAAAGGATATCGAAAACCTTTCTTTTCCTTTTACTTATTTACTAGACAAGTGGTTTTATTAATCAATCTTACTTTTTTAATCAACCTTTTATTCGATTGGGACAATAAATATGCTCTTTTTATTTGTGCTTTAGATAGTTTTATGATGATGATTCTTTATCTAAAAAATGAAAATCATCATTTATTAGCTCAAAGAACTCATTTAGAAGTTTTTATTTCCGTCTTAGAACATTATTTTTTAACCACTGTTTTTCTTTTTTATTATTTTTTAATCGATCAAACCGTTTTAAAATTAAAACATTTTTATCTAGGAGTGATTCATTTATTAGTTTATTTAATAGCTGTTTTATATCTGGGGCATAAATATCATTCTTATCCTTATGACTTTTTAAATCCACATCATCCTTTCTTTCTTTTAAAAATAGGGGTTTTAAGTTCTATTACCATTGTGGTAGCTATCTTATTTCTTTATGTAAAAGAGAAAAAAATCCGTTTGGTCGCTATGAAATCAAATTATAAAATAAGGAAAAAGAAACTTTTAAAGAGAAAATAATACATTTTTTTAACTAAAAACAAGACTAACTCATAGTCTTTTTGCTTTAATCTTTGTCAAATTTATCAAGGAGATTAACGAAAAACCTTTAAAATATGTGCTCAAATCATTTATAATCAAAATG
>NZ_JHUK01000005.1 GCF_003263355.1 Candidatus Phytoplasma oryzae
TTATTATTAATAAAAAAATCAAAATTTTAAACAAAAAATTTTTTTTTAAAAAATAAATAAAAAAAATAAAGTTATTGTTAAGAAAACTGAATTTATTAAAAAATAATTAAAAATATTTGATTTAATATTAATAAAATTATTTAAATTAATCCAAAAAAGTTTAAGTTAATAAAATGTAAAAATTTTTTTTTTAAATAAAAAGTAAAAATAAATTTAAAAAATAATTTATTAGAATTGAAAAAAATAAATAAATGCTTTAGTAGAACATTTTTTTTGATAAAGACAGAAAGGATCCGAATATTTATGATTAAATTAGCTATAGACGCAATGGGAGGAGATTTAGCTCCAGAAGTAGTGGTTAAAGGAGTATGTAAAGCTTTAAAGGAAGAAAAATTAATTAATATTTTTCTTTATGGTGATCAAAAAAAAATAAACTATATTTTGAATCATATGCATCCAGAAGAACTACCTAAGGAAATTACAAAAAAATTATTTATTATTCATACAGATTATTCTTTAAAAATGGATATTAAAAATATTAGAGAAGAATTAAGAGATAATCCTCATCATTCTATGTTTTTAGCTTTACAAGCAGCTAAAAAAAATAAAGTAGAAGGAGTTATTTCAGCTGGACCTACACAAGCTTTAGTTTTATCTAGTTATTTAATTATAGGCACTATAAATTATTTGAATAGAATTGCTTTAGCTCCTATTTTTTGTTCTTTAAAAAATAATAAAAAAAAAATTATATTAGATGCAGGCGCTAATATCGATATACAACCGAAAAAAATGGTAGATTTTGCTATTTGTGCTTCTGTTTTGGCTAAAGAGTTATTCAAAATATCAAAACCTATGGTTAAACTTTTAAATATAGGTAAAGAGTCTATGAAGGGAAGAAATTTTGAAAAAGAAACTTTTAATTTGTTAAATAAAGAAAAAAGTATTTTTTTTGGAGGCAATGAAGAACCGAATAATGTTTTAAATTCTGAAGCAGATATTTTATTAAGTGATGGTTTTACAACAAATATTCTTTTAAAGAGTTATGAAGGCGCAATAGAAACATTAACTCATTCTTTTAAAGAAATTTTGAGTGAGAATTTTTTTAAAAGAATAATAAGTGGTTTTTTATTTAAAAAAAAAATTAAAGAATTTAAGAAAAAAATAGATAATAAAGAGTTAGGAGGAGCAATACTTTTAGGATTAAAAAAAACAGTTATTAAAGTGCATGGTAATACTGATGCTTATTCTTTTTATAAATCTATTCTTCAAGCAAAAAGTTTAATAGAAAAAAATATTTTCATAAAAATCAATGAAAGACTAAATAATAATGAATAAATGTATTGACAATTTATTTAAAAGATTAAATATTAAACCTAAAAATGTTGATTTATATATTAGCGCTTTAACACATAGTTCTTATGCTAATGAAAAAAATTTTAAATATGAAGATAATGAAAGATTAGAATTTTTAGGAGATGCAATTATTAATTTTTTAATGGCTAATTTTTTATATAGAAAAAATAAAGACAATGAAGGTATTATGACTAAAAAAAGAGCTCAAGCGGTTTGTGTAGAATCTTTATTAATTTATGCTAAAGAAATTAAACTAAAAGAATATATTTTTCTAGGAAAAGGGGAACAAAAAAGATATATTTATAATTACTCTATTATAGCAGATGCTTTTGAAGCTCTTTTTGGAGCTATTTATTTAGATTTAGGTTATAAAGAAGTTAAAAAAACATTTTATTATATAGTTTTGCCTTGTTTAAAAAAGACTATTAATATAATAGATTTTAAAACACAATTACAAGAATTAGTGCAAACAGAAAAAAAAAATATTTATTATAAAATAATATCAGAAAAAGGATTAGCGCATGAAAAAAAATTTATTGCGGAAGTTTATTTGGAAAGTAATTGTTTAGGGAGAGGTTCGGGAAAAACAAAAAAAGCAGCTGAACAAAAAGCAGCAGAAAAAGCTTTTAAAAAAATTTCTCCTGAAATAAAGAAATAATATGTTGAAAATACTATATGAAGAAGGTTATTTAAATATTGAAAAAATTCTTATGAAAGAATATTTAAATTTAAATTTAGAAATAAAAGAACTATTTATTTTGTTATTATTATTTGTTCATTATTATCAAAAAAAATTTTCTTCTTTGGAATTTTCTGAAAAAATTAAACTTTCGAAAAATAAAATTGAAATAATTTTAGAAAAATTAATGAAAAAAGATTTTTTTACTATATTACAAAAAAAAAAAAATGATAAAATCATTGAAATATTAAATTTAGATAATACTTTTTTTAAATTAGAAAAATTTTTTTCACAGAAAAAAAATATTTTCCAAGAAGAAAAAAAAAAAAAAAAAATTCAAGAAACTATAGAAAATTTAGAAAAGTTAAAAGGAAAAATTTTATCAGGGTTTGAATTAGAAATAGTAAAAAGTTGGTATTTTAAAAAAAAATATTCTCATAAAAATATTCAATTATCAATCAAAAAAGCTTTTTTATACCAAAAAAGTAATCTTAATTATATAGAAAAAATTTTAAATGATAATCAAAAAAATTCATTAAAAAAATATGATTTTCAAACTGATGAAATACTACATAAGATTTTTAAAAAAATTAAATAAAATTTGTTTAATGTTTTTAGTTGAATTATTAAATTATGTTATAATGACAGTATTGGATCTTTTTAAAAAAAAGATTTAATAATAAAATACATAAAAGATATTTATAGGAGGATAAAATATATATTTATGCAAAATGAAAATTTTTGGACAACCAAAAAAGGAAAAATAACAATAATTTCAACAGTTTCGGTTGTAGTTTTAGCAATTATCGGAATTTTGCTTTGGAAAAAAGGTATTTTCGGTTCTAAAAAAGGTATTTTAAAATCTGATGATGTATCCAAAATAGAAAATAGTTTGAAATTTCAAACATATGTTGCTGCTGATTTTTCTAATACGTCTGTGTCTAATCAAAAAGTAAGTGCTTTAAAACAAGGTATCAGTGATTCAATAGAAAAAATTAAGAAACATAATGAAGTAGCATCAAAAAAATCTAAAGTAAAAGATGAAACGGTAAGTAAATTTGAAGATCTTAATACTAAAATGCAAGAACTTTCTTCTACTATAGCAGCTACTTCTTTTGTAGCAACTGATGTTTTAACTAAATATAATGCTCTTATTGAAGCAATTCCAAAAGCTTTAACTGCTTTAAAATCTGATTTAAATATTAAATAATTTTTTTATAAGAAAATTGTTTATTAAAAAATAAAAAAGTATGCTTTTTGTTTAAAAGCATACTTTTTTATTTTTTAATAAACTTTTTTGTAAAGATGCAAGTATAAAACCTTTAAAAAGAGGATGAGGATTAAAAGGTCTAGATAAAAATTCTGGGTGAAATTGGACACCTACAAACCAATTATGATTTTTAAGTTCTATAATTTCTACTAAATCTTTATCTGATTTTAAACCTCCTGAAGCAGAAATCAAAAAATTTTTATCATTTTTAAAAAGAGGAAGGTATTTTTCATTAAAAATATAACGATGGCGATGTCTTTCGTAAATAATGTCTTTTTTAAAACATTGAAAACTTTTGGTATTTTTTCTTAATAAACAAGGCAATAGACCTAATCTTAATGTACCTCCTAATATTTTATTTTCTTCATCTTTTTTCCAAATAACTGGAATATTAGTATGAGGATCAATTTCCGTAGAATTAGCTTGTTTTAACTTCAAAACATTACGAGCAAATTCAATAATTGCTGTTTGCATTCCTAAACAAATACCAAAAAAAGGAATATTATTTTCTCGAACATATTGAATAGATATTATTTTTCCTAAAATACCTTTATTACCAAAACCACCAGCTACTAAAACACCATCACAATCAATTAGTTCTGTTTTAACATTTGAATCATTAATTTTTTCCGAATCAATCCATTTAATTTCAATTTGAGTATCATAATAATGTGCAGCATGTCTAAGAGCTTCCGTAGTAGATAAATAAGCATCATGAAAAGAAACATATTTTCCTACTAAAGCGATTTTAATTTTATTTTTTAAAGAATTAATTTTATCAATTAATTCTTGCCATTTTAATATATCTTTTTTTTTTAAATTTTTTTGGATATTAAAATGTTTTAAAATAAGATCATCAATCTTTTGTTTATGTAAATTAACAATAATTTCATATAAAATATTAACATTAGTATTTTCGAAAATTGCTTCTTCTTTAACATCACATAAAATAGAAATTTTTTGTTTAATTTGTTGAGAAATTTTTTTTTCACTTCTCAAAATCAAAATTTGAGGTTGAATACCTAAAGATCTTAATTCTTTAATACTATGTTGTGTGGGTTTAGTTTTTATTTCATCTGAATTTGTTAAAAAAGGAACCAAAGTGTTATGAATAAAAATAGTATTATTAAAACCCAAATCATGACGTATTTGTCTTATAGATTCTAAAAAAGGTAAAGATTCAATATCACCTACAGTACCACCAATTTCAACAATAATAATATCATATTTCTCTAACAGAGATGTTTGTAAAATTTTATTTTTAATTTCATTTGTAATATGCGGAATAACTTGAACTGTTTTTCCTAAATATTTTCCTCCTCTTTCTTTATTTATGACAGATTGATAAATTTGTCCTGCGGTTATATTAGAAAATCTAGTTAAATTTTCATCTAAAAATCTTTCATAATGACCTAAATCTAAATCAGTTTCTGCACCATCATTAGTGACGAATACTTCTCCATGTTGGAAAGGACTCATAGTTCCGGAATCAACATTTATATAAGGATCTAATTTCTGCATAAAAATTTTAAAACCACGTTTTTTTAAAATTTGTCCTAAAGCAGCAGAAATAATACCCTTTCCTAAACCTGAAACTACTCCTCCTGTAATAAAAATAAATTTAGTTTCTTTTTTTTGTTTATGCATTTTTTTTTACCTTTCGACAAAAATGAAAAAAATTAATAAATATGGTTTTTAGTACCTATTTTTTGTCCTATTTTAATTTCAGTTTCTATGTTATTAGAAGTATTTTTTAAAATTTGTTCATTAAAAGAAACTATATTTTTTTTGACTAATAAAATAATAGTAGAACCTCCAAAAGAAAAAAAACCTTTTTCTTGCCCTTTTGAAAATTTTTTTATTGGATAATTATGAATTTTTCCTACTAATAAAGCGCCTACCTCTACTTGAACAATTTGGCCAAAATTTTCAGTTTTTAAAATACTATATTCACGATTATTTTCTTTAAAAACATTAAAATATTTAAATGCTATAGGTTTGATAGTATGTAATTTTCCTTTTATTTTATTAATTTTTTCTTTTCTAAAACCATGATCTATAAAAATATAACGATGATAATCAGAAGGTCTTAATCTAAAAATAATAATATTTCCATTTGTATAATATTCCGATAATAGATCATTATTTAAAAGATCACTAATATGATATTTAGTATTTTTAATAGTATAGATACTATCACGATGAATAGGGTAAATAGATATTAAACCTTCACAAGGACTTATAAAAATAGATTTTTTTTGAGAAAAAAATATTTTTTTATATTCACGAATAAAAAAATCATTGAAAGAGTTGAATTTTTTTCTTTTAAATAATTCTAAATTAATATTGTTATTATAAACTATTTTTTTAATATGTATTTTGGAAAAAAAAGATTTTAAATAAAAACTAATTATATTAGAAAATAATTTGGTAATTGTAATTCTTAAAAGAATTCTTTTCCAAAGTTTTCGATTTATATTAGAATATAAAAAAATATTTTTTTCTTTTTTTTTACTTATAAAAAAACTTTTTTCATTTTTTTTTCTAGACATTTTGACTTAAACCTTTATTCTTTATTTATTCTATATCATTATAAAATAAGTAGATTAAGAACATTAATAAAATTAAAAATAATGATAAAAGCATAATTAAAAAAATATTTTTTTGCTTTTTAATTTTAATTTTATCAAAAATAAATAAAAAAGATAATAAAATTATAGCCAAAAGATAAAAAATAGGAAAAATTTTTAAATAATATTGAAAAAAAACAAAATAGTATTTTGTATTACAAAATTTTTGTGATATATTTCGCAATAAAACTAAAAAAGGAAAAATAAAAGAAGCAAAAGTCACTGGTACTCCTGTATAATAAATTTCAGAATTAAATTCTTCTTCTTTATCATGCATAATATTAAAATAAGCTAATCTTATAAGTGCAGTTAAAACATATAAACTACCACAAAAAAGAAAGAATATTTTAAAATATTCTAAAGAATTATAAAACAAGAAAATTTTACTATTTTGGCTAATATATTCTTTTTTTAAAAAAGACCAACCAATTAATACAGGTAAAATACCAAAACTTACGATATCAGCTAAAGAATCTATTTGAATTCCATATTTTTTTTCATTTATAGATCTTTTTTTTTTACAACGACTAATAAAACCATCAAACATGTCTAAAATACCTGATATTAATAAAAATATAGAAGCATAAACAAAATTATTGTTACTAATCGCTAAACTTATTCCTAAAAAACCACTTAATAAATTTAAATAAGTTAATAAAACAGTATAATTATATAAACCTAAAAACATTTTAAAACCTCTATTTTTCATAATCATTTAATCATTTAAATAAAACTTTTATTGATTTTTTTATAAAAACATCATATATTGTTTAAATATCATCTATATCATCGTTTTTTTCTTTTTCATCATTTTCTAAAATATTTTTATCATCAATATCAAGATAAAAATTTTCTTCTGATATTGAAGCATCAATTTCTGTTTCTTCTGAATCATTTTCTTCTGATTCGTTTTTATTTAATATAAAATCATCAAAATTAAAAATTTTTTTTTCTATTTCTTCTTTTTTAATATTATCATTATTTTCATCAGGAATATTATGAAAATGTTCTTGATCCCATAAATTTAAAAAATCTTCTTTAGTACTCCAAAGATTATTTCCGTGAAATACGAAATTACCACTTAATACTATATCTAAATATAATTGAGAAAATTTTTCTTTTTTTTGAGTATTTATTTTTTTTATTTTAAAAACTTTTTCTATTAATTTATAAATAGAAATAGGTTTTTTATTTTTTTGTAAAATTTCACTAGCAATATCTAACATAGATTTTTCTAAATTGTATTTTTCATTTTTTTTCAATATATATTACCTCTTTTTTATTATATTTAAATATTTAAAGCTATTTATTATTAAATTTTTATTATATAGAATAAAAAAATATTAACTATAAAAAAATATAGAATTATAAAAATATGTCTAAAACTCATACTCCTGTGATGCTTTTATCAATAATTCTTGAGAAGCTTTTTCTACTTGTTCTAATGCATCATTAAAAGATAATAAGATACTTTCTTGAATTAAATCTAAATTTTTTAAAGAATTTAGATTTTTGATTCTTACATCTACTATTTGTTTAGTGCCTTGCATTACTATCAGAATATCTCCTACTTGTGAAGTAAATTCTCTTAATTCTAGTTTTCTTTGTGCTTTTTCTATTTTTTCTTGAATATTTTTTATTTTTAAAAACATATCCATATCTTTGTTAGATGATTTCATTTTTATAACTCCTTATATTTCAATTTATAATTTCTACTTTATCAAAACCAAAAAAATCTCTAGCTAATTTTACTATTATTGATTGATTTAATTCTATATTTAAAACAGAGTTTTGTTCATAAAAAGTAGTATTAAAATTAGAAAAATCTAATTCTTGTATATTGTTAGTTTTTTTAAACTTATTATAAATAGGATACAAAATTTCTTCCCAATCTTTTTTTAAAACAATAAAATAATCTTTAATTAATTCTTTTTTAGAATTTAATATTAATTTTATTTTATTTCTCATGTGACTTGTTAATAATTGTTTATAATTATCCGCATTATCACAAGATAATAAAAACTCTTTATTATAACTTATCATTAATAAATTAGTTTTATATAAAAAATTAGCTGCAATAGCTAAATTTTTATTAGGAAATTTTTTTAATTTAGTCCATCCTTTTAGTATCATTTCTTTAGATTTTTCATCATTATAAATAAAAATTTTTTTCAAACATTTAATAAAATTATCTTCTTTTTTTTCAAAATCATTTGTTTTTTTTATAGCTGAAGAAGAATCAAATTTAGTTTTTTTTTCTTGTTTATTGTTTAAATTAACTATATTTTCATTAATAATAGTTATTTCATTCTTTGGTTTATTAGTTATTTTTTTTTTTGTAAAAAAATTATTTTCTTTAAATAATTGGTGTAATTTTAAAAAATTAATTATAATTAAATTTTTTTTTTGTTTGGAATTAATTAAATTTTTTTTTAGTTGAAATAAAATATCAAAAAATTTTTCTTTTTGTGAAATAGATAAATAATAAAGTAAATTTTTTGGATTATTATTGTTTTTAAAATGATCAATCATTTTTTTTTGAAAAAAATCAATTAAATCATTGATAAAAATATCGAAATTAATATTATTAAAACACAAAATTTCTTCTAAAAAAATAATAATATCATTCGCTTCTTTTTCTAAGAAATATTGAGATAATATTTCAATTTTATCATTTGATACAACTCCTAAAATTTCTTCAATATCTTTTCTTTTAATCTTAATATTATTTTTAAAAGAATTGGTTTGATCTAATAAGTTCAAAGCATCTCTTAAACTACCATGAGCATAAAAAGCAATCATATTGACAGCATCTTTATCTATCAAAATTTTTTCTTTATCAACAATATCTCTTATTTTAGTTTGAATATGTTCAATAGAGATATTTTTTAAATGAAAATGTTGAGTTCTAGAAATAATAGTTTTAGGAATTTTTCTTAATTCACTAGTAATTAAAATAAAAATAATATTACTTGGAGGATCTTCTAATAATTTCAATAAAGCATTAAAAGCATTATTAGATAAAACATGTACTTCATCAATTATATATACTTTATATTTTAATAGGTTTGGTTTATAACATGCTTTATTATGTAATTCTCTAATTTCATCTACGCCATTATAAGAAGCTCCATCAATTTCAATAATATCTAAACTATTTTTTTGATTAATAGAAACACAAGCAACACAATTATTACAACAATCTTCATTTTTAGGAGTCAAACAATTTATATTTTTAACAAAAATATTTGCTAAAGTAGTTTTTCCGATACCTTTATTTCCGCTTAATAAATAACAATGATGAATTTTTTTATATTTAATAGCGTTTTTAAGAGTTTGAATAACTACATATTGTCCCATCATATCATAAAAATTCTGAGGTCTATATTTTCGATATAAAGCTATATAAGACATTTTCTTAAACCTTTTCTTTTTATCATAAATATTTTTTTGAAATAAAAATTTAAATAATTATAATTATTATTTTTCAATATTTTAAAAAAATAATTAAAATTTAATTTTTAAATATATTTTTAACTAATTAAAGAAATAAAAAATTCTTTTTTAAAAAAAATTAAATCATAAAAATAGATAAATATTCTTGAATTTGATTTTTATCATTCATTTTTAACATAATCCCTTCAGAAGCGATAGAAATTTGTCCAGTTTCTTCTGAAACAATGATACTCATACTATCGCTATTTTCACTAATACCTAATGCAGCTCTATGTCGAGAACCTGTTGTTTTTTCAAAATTTTGTTTTTCAGAAAGTATAAAATAAGATCCAGCGGATAATATTTTATCACCTCTAATAATAACAGCACCATCATGTAAAGGTGAATTGGGTAAAAAAATATTAATTAATAATTCTTTTGAAACGACTCCATCAATTAAAATTGCTTTTTGTGCGTATTGTTCTAAAGAATTATATTTTTCAATAGTAATTAAAGCTCCAATTTTCATTTTAGCTAGTTCTGTAACAGCTTCTATAATATTTTTTTGAGTATCTTTATTACCCATAATAAAACTTTTGCTTTTATTCCAAAATTTAGAAAAATTTTGTAAATGAAATCTTAAATAAGGAGCTTTAACGATAATAGGAACAAGGAAAATAAAAGTTAATAAAGAAGTATAAAAATGAACACCAAAACTATTTTCAATATCTAAATTAAATATTTTAAAAATTTTATTTTTTAAAAAATAAACAAATAAACATCCTAATAAAAGAGAATAAATAATTTTAATAAATTCATAATTACTAAAAAAAATACATAAAGAAATATAGAATATTATAATAAAAATGACAATATATAGTAATATTTTTAGAAAAATAATAATATTCATAAATTAATTTCGACCTTTTTTTTATTTTTTTAAAAAAAGAAATGAAAAAATTTTGTTATTTTATAACTCTTAGAAATAGGTAAAGTATAAACGAGAAATATAAAATACTATAATAAAAATGACAATATATAGTAATAGTTTTAGTAATAGTTTTAGAAAGATATTCATAAATTCATTAAACCTTAACCTTTTTTTATTTTTTTAAAAAAAGAAATAAAAAAATTTTGTTATTTTATAACTTTTGGATATATTTAAAGTATAAAAGATAAATATAAAATACTATAATAAAAATGACAATATATAGTAATAGTTTTAGAAAGATATTCATAAATTCATTAAACCTTAACTTTTTTATTTTTTTAAAAAAAGAAATGAAAAAATTTTGTTATTTTATAACTCTTAGATATAGGTAAAGTATAAAAGAGAAATATAAAATACTATAATAAAAATGACAATATATAGTAATAGTTTTAGAAAGATATTCATAAATTCATTAAACCTTAACTTTTTTTTATTTTTTTAAAAAAAGAAATAAAAAAATTTTGTTATTTTACAATAATTCTTGGTATTTTTTAATAAAAATACTTTTAACCTTTGATATGGCTAAAATATAAAAAATAATAGACAAAATTAATAAATAAATATATTTTTTATTATAAAAAGGATTTATAAAGTTAAGATATTTTAAAATAGAGGAGCTAGAAAAAATTAAAAAGGTAGAAAAAATAGATATTAAAATAGATAATAACAATAAAAATGAAATTTTACTATTTTTAAATACTTTTTCAGTTCTTAAACAAAATATATTTACAATTTGAGTCCAAAAAGAAAAAATAAACCAACTAGATTGAAAAAAACGACTATCGTGTGAGATAAATTTATATAAAATAATCCAAAAAAATAGATCAAATAATAAAGCTGTAAAACCAAATAAAAACATAAAATTAATTACATTTTTAAAATGCCATTTACGAGGTTTTTTAAAATAAGCTGAATCTACATGATCAAATGGTAAAAAAACACAAATTAGATCATATATAAGATTTAAAAATAAAATTTGCATATGTAAAAAAGGAACAAAAGGTAAATATAAAGAAGCTAATATTATACTAATAATATTACTAAAGTTAGAAGATAAAGTCAATTTAATATATTTCATAATATTAGTATAAATTCTTCTTCCTTCTAAAATACTGTCTATTATAACTTTTAAGTCTTTGTCTAAAATTATAATATCTGATGCTTCTTTGGCTATATCAACGCCTGTTTCTACTGAAATGGCTAAATTAGCGTATTTCATAGCAGAAGCATCGTTAATACCATCACCCATAAAACCTATGATGTTTTTTTTTTTTTTAAAAATAGATACAATTCTAGCTTTATTTTCTGGAGTTAATTTAGCAAAAATATTTATTTTTAAAGACTTTTGATATAAATATTCATCATTCATTTTATCTATATCTTTTCCTAAAAGAACATCATTATGATTTTCAATATTAATTTGAGAAGCGATATTTTTGGTTAAAATTTCATTATCACCTGTTAAAATTTTAACTTGGATATTTAATTTTTTTAATGAATTAATAACTTCGATAGCACTTTTTTTCGGAATATCAAAAAAGGTTAAGAATCCGATCATAATCATATCTGATTCTAATTTTTTATCAATATTAGGATCATATTTTTTATGAATATCTTTATATGCAACTCCTATAACACGCATTCCTTTTTTGTTATAATAACTAATTTTATCCAAAACTTTTTTTTTATTAATTTTAATTAATTTTTTAGAATTAGTTTCAGGTTCTATAATTTCAGCATAATTACAAATATCTAAAATTTCCTCAACTGCTCCTTTACTGATTACTTTTGTAATATTTGTATTTTCATGTTCACTGATAATAACACTAACAATTCTTCTTTTAAAATCAAAAGGAATTTCATCTATTTTTTTTTTTTTAAAATATTCCCAACTTAAAAAATATTTTTTTTTCTTCATTTCTTCGATTATAGAAATATCAATAGAACTTTTAAATCCTGTCTGAAAATAACTATTTAAAAAAGAATATTTTAAAACTTTTTTACTAATACAATTATTTAAATTCAAATAATTATTAATTTTAATTTTATTTTCAGTTAAAGTGCCTGTTTTATCTGTAAATAATAAATTCATAGTACCTAAATCTTGTATAGAATATAAACTTTTAATAATAATATTTTTTTTTGATAAATTAATAACACCATGAAAAAAAGATAATGTAGTAATTAATGGCAACATTTCAGGAGTCATTCCTAAAATAATAGTTAATGATAATAAAAAAATATTTAAAAAATCAAAATCAGATGGGTTTTTAAACCAATTAATAATAAAAATTAAAGGAAATATAAATAAAGTAGAAATTATTAATAATTTGGATATAGAATTAATATCTTTTTGATAATTGAAATTACGATTTTTATTAGCTAATTCATTTATTTTTCCTAAATAAGTTTTATTTCCTATCGAAATAACAATACCTTTAGCATAACCAGATATTACATTAGTCCCCATAAATGCTATTCTTCTATCTTCTAAAATGTTAATATAATTTTGTTTACAAAAAGAATATTTTTCTATTGGTTCATTTTCTCCAGTTAAACTAGTTTCTTTAACAAAAAAATCTTTAGTTTCGCATAATTTTATATCAGCTGGTATAATATCTCCGGCTGATAAAAAAATAATATCTCCTACAATAATTTCCTCAGAATTAACTTTATAAGTAAGACCATTTCTTTTAACAGAAACATTTGTTTGAATAATTTTTTTAAATTTTTCAGAAATTTTTGACAATTTAAATTCTTGTATAAAATAAATTATGTTAGAAATGAATAAGATAGCGATAATTATCAAAATAGTTGAATAATTTTTTTCTTTTTCTAAATAAACTTCTTTAAAAAATGTAACAAAAATTAAAATAAATAATAAAATATTAAAAGGATTTAATAAAATTCTTATACTTTTTTGGAAAAAATTTTTTTTTTTTTGGTTTAGAATATTAAAACCATAAATTAATTTTTTTTCTTTAATTTTTTCCAAAGTTAATCCTGTTTTTAAACTAGTTTGAAAATATTTTTCTGTTTCTTCTATATTTTGAAGGCTAATTTTTTTATAAAAAGAAAAATAATCTTTATTTTTTTTATTCATTTTGTTCACATTTTTTTAAATTATTTTTTTAAAAAAATAATTTAAATTTTATTTATTTTAAATAATATTAAATTTAAATTATAAATATTAAATCAAATTTTTCAATAAATGAATAAATAAATAAAATATAATATTTAATTTAATTATTTATCTATTGTAAAATTCAACAATAAGTTGTTCATTAATATTTGTTAAAAATTCATTTCTTTCAGGATATCTAATGTATTTCCCTATAATTTTTTTACTATCTAAAATAATATATTCTTTTTTAGAATTTTGAATTTTATTACTATTTTTTATTGAATTTTGAATAATTTCGAGATTTTTAGATTTTTCCTTAATAGAAATTTGTTGTCCTGGTTTTAAAATATAAGAACAAATATCGACTTTTTTAAAATCTACTAAAACATGACCATGAGATATTAATTGTTTAGCTTGAGCTCTTGTTTTAGCTATATTTAAACGATAGATAATGTTATCTAAACGAGATTCTAATAAAATTAGAAAGTTTTCTCCATGTATACCTTTCATTTTGCTAGCTTTATGAAAAACCTTTTTAAATTGTTTTTCTGATATACCATAAGTTAAACGTACTTTTTGTTTTTCTTGTAATTGAACACTATAATCACTTAATTTGCTTTTTCTTTTTTTTTGTTTTTCCAAAATAGCATTATTTTTTTTATTTAATTCTTTTCCTGTTTCTGATAAAGAAAAATTAAGACGACGAGAAACTTTCCATAAAGGATTTTTATAATGTGACATTTTTTTAAAATTTAATCTCCTTACTTAATATAATTATTTTTTTGAAAAAAGAATCTTAATTTTTTATTTTTATTTATTTTAATATATTAAATATAAAACATATCAAAATAAATAAAAAAAACAGATTCTATAAAATAAAAATAAAATAAAACCAAAAATATAATAAAGAATATTATAAAAGATATTGCTAAAATATACGACTATTGATTTATATAAATATATAAATCAATAAAAAATAACTTATTTTTTTAACACACTTAAATTTTAATCAAATTCCGTTCATTATTTAATTTATTTGTTTATTTTTAAAACTTTTTGATCTAATATATTTCCTTCTTCTCCACTATTTTAATTTAAAAATCATAATTAGTCAAGATGATTAATTTTATTTCATTATTTATATAAAAAATTTAAACAATTTATAAAATTAAAAAAAAATAATATTAAAAAATAAATAATTATTTTCAAGATAATTTATTAAAATTTAAAAAAATATAACTTTTTAAGATATTATTTTATTTTATTTTTTATTGCATTTTCCATCTTTTTATGATATAAATACTAAGTAATTATTAAAAAATTATTCCATTTTATAAAAAATATATAAAAAATTAAATATTATTTTATTTTTTATAATCTACTGTTATAAAATGATTATAAATAAGATATAAAAATATTTTTAATTAAAATTTTTATTATAAGTAAAATATTCAGAAATAATTTTAATTTAATATTAATTAAATTAAAGAATATAATTTATAATATTGTTTGAAAACTTTTTAAAAACTATATTTTAATAAGAAAATTTTTTTATTTTTTATTTATAAAATTAAAATATAAAACTAATTTATAATAAACAATAACTATTTTAAATTATTTTAAAATGTAATTATAATGAATTTTTAGTAGTTTAATTCAGTATATGTTTTTTTTATGTACTTTACTTTTTTATTTCATTTATTTTAGTAATTGCACTACTTTTAATTATTTTGTAAATATATAAATTTTATTTTAATATTTTTCATTTTAATAAAAAAATATTTATTAAAGATAGATAATCATAACTTTAATTATGTATTTATCTATGTTAAATAATGAATAATAATATAGTTAATATTTTTTAATTATTTTTTTAAAAAGATAAAAAAATAATTATATTAATAAAATTATCATATATGTAGAAAATCATAAAATTTTAATTTAATTTTATTTTTTTAAAAAAATATTTCTAATTTTTTAACAAGAAAGGTTAAAAAAACTCAAAATGAAAATAATATTATTAGGACCTCCGGCAACTGGAAAAGGGACTCAATCTACTATTTTATCTAAATATTTCAAAATACCACATATTTGCGTTGGAGAAATTTTTAGAAAAAACATTCAAAAAAAAACAGAATTGGGAAAAATAATTCATTCTTATATACAAAAAGGTTTGTTAGTACCAGATGAAATAACTAATAAAATAATAAGTGAATATTTAGAAAAAAAAGAAATAAAAAAAGGATTTATTTTAGATGGTTTTCCTAGGAATTTAAAACAAGCATATTTTTTAACTAAAGAGTTAGAAAAAAAAAAGATTGATTTAACTAAAGTAATTTATTTAAATTCTAACGAAGAATTTTTAAAAAAAAGAATAATAGGAAGAATTATTTGTCCTAAATGTGGCGAAATTTACCATAAAGAAACTAAAATTCCTAAAATCAAAAATTTTTGTGATAACGATAAAAATTTATTAATTCAAAGAAAAGATGATAATATTGAAACTTTTTCTAAACGTTTAAATATATATAAAATAGAAACTTTTCCTATAATTAAATATTATAAAAAAATGAATAAAGTATTAGAAATTTCAACAAATGATGATGAAAGATCTATAATCAAAACAACAGAAATAATTTTAGAAAAATTATTAAATAAATAAAAATAAAATATATTCAAAAAATAAGTATTCAAGATATAATAATAGTATCATATAAAGTTTAATTTCTTGATTTTTATAATATAAATATAGTTTATTTTTTTGAAACTTTTTTATTATTTAATTGTTGAAATTAAACAATAATTTTTTTTAGAAAGATTTAAAATAAATTTAAAAAAATGAAAAAAAAAAATAAATTTAAAAATATAAAAAAAACAATATTGTTTTTTATATATTTTTTCATTAGATTAATTTTTTTTTATACAAAAATTTTATTATTGATGATTTTAATAATTTCAATAATCAGTTATACAATTAAAAAAAAAATAATGAATTATGATCGAGTCCAAACCAAAGATAAATATAATAAAATTTTTAATTATAGTAAAAATTATAATTACAAAAATTTAGAAAATTTATTTAATTTTTCAATTTCAGTTCAAAAATTAAAAAATATATTTCCAGAATTAGCGAATGATGAATATTTATTAAAAGAGGTTATTAAACAAATAACAGAATACTTTTTTGAATCAAAATATTTTAACGTAATTCCAGAAAATAAAAATAATTTACAATATAGGATAAAATTATTAGACGAAAATAATATAATGTATGAATTTCCAGATATTATAGAACAAACTATTTTTGTAGAAAATGATAATTACGTTTTTGTTTTTGTAGGTAATAAAATAGATCGACAAAATTATGAAACTTATTTAAAAAATAAAAAAAAAAATTTTCAAGATAATGTAGGTAATTATTGGAAAAACATCTGGCGTCCTCATAATATTTCAACTATTTCTAAATCATATATAAATAATTTAATTTATCATCTAAAAAGAATTTCAGAATTAGAAAAATTGAAAGAACAAAATCAACCAAAAATCAATATTAATAATGTTTTACAAGCACAATTTCTGCAAAACGTTGAAAATGAAATAAGAGACCAAAAAAAAGAAATACAAAAATTAAATCAAAAAAATTTGATTTTAGAAAAAGAAAATAGAAAATATCAAATAAAAGTTGATCAACAAACAACAGAAATTGACTTATTAAATACAAAATTAACGCAACAAGATCAATTAACAAGTGATTTATTAAGTCAGTTAACAGATAAATCTGAAGAATTAGAACATAAACAACACGAATTAGAAAGAAATCGACAATTATCTAAAAAAGAAATAAATCAATTAAGAAGAGAAATAGGCATTTTAACAGAAGATATTGACATACTAAAAATTATTTTTCAACAAGAAACCACCAAATATAATGATTTGAAGGCAGAATTTCAAAGAATTAAAGAGGAATCTATACGATTATTAGCACAAATTAGCAAAGATAAAAAATTACATACTTTTACTCAAAAAAGATTACAAAAACGTTTGCAAGAACAAGAAAGCGAAATTAATCAATTAAACGATAAACTAAATTTAGCTTACGAACAAATGACTTCTTTAAAAGAAGAAAATAGAAGCTATTTAAAAAAAATTACCGAACAAGGCAAACAAATTACTTCATTAAATACAAAATTAACACAACAAGATCAATTAACAAGTGATTTATTAAGTCAGTTAACAGATAAATCTGAAGAATTAGAACATAAACAACACGAATTAGAAAGAAATCAACAATTATCTGAAGAAGAAAAAAATCAATTAAAAAAAGAAATAGATATTTTAACAAAAGGTATTGAGAAATTAACAAGTAGTCTCCAACAAGAAATCACCAAATATAATGATTTGAAGGAAGAGTTCCGAAGGATTAATGAAAAATTTGATTTTCTTGAACGAAAAATTAATAATGATAAGCAATTAGAAATAGAAAAAAAAGAATATTTGAATAATGAAATTGGGAGATATAAACGCGAAATAACAGAGTTAAAAAGTAATAATGAAGAGTTAGAACAAGATAGAAAGATTTTTAGCGAAGCTGTCGTTTCTTTTCGTGAAGCTTTAAACACTTTAAAAGAAGTAAAAATAGAAAGCAAAGCAAGAATAGAAAAAGAAAATAATAATTTAGCAGCTAATAAATATTTTAGAGATTCAAAAGATTTTCCTACTTTTGAAGATGTTATTGGGAAAAAAAAAGAAAAACAACAATTAAAAGATATTTTAGATCGATTAATAAATCATGAATTATACGAACAACATGGAATTAAAAAAAAACCTAAAGGTGTTTTGTTATATGGTCCGCCAGGTACAGGTAAAACTTTTTTAGCAAAAGCTTTTATAAAAGAATCTAATTTACCTTGTTTTATAGTATCATCAGCTGATTTTTCTAAAAAATATGTAGGAGAAGCTCCACAATTAATTCGAAATATTTTTGAAGCAGCAAGAGAAAGATCTCCGAGTATCATTTTAATTGATGAATGTGAAAGTGTTTTCAAAAACAGAAATATGTATGGAATGCATTCAGATCATGGTAATGTTGTTACTGAGTTTCTTTCTCAAATAGAAGGAATTTATACAGATAAAAAGAAACCAGTTTTTGTTATAGCAACTACTAATTTTAAAGATGAAATAGATAATTCTATTTTAAGTAGATTTAATAATCTTATTGAAGTTAATTTTTGGAACGGAGATGATTTAAAAATTTTTTTCAAAGAAATTGCTAAAAATTATAAAATAGATTTAAGAACTGAAAAATATTTTGATGAAATAATTAAAAAAATAATGATAACTTCTGATGAATATGGATTAAGAACTCCAAGAAAGATTATAGAATTATTCGAACAAGCTACTTTAATATCTTTAAATTATGAAAAACATAATCATTTAAGAATTTTACCAATAGATTTACAATTAGCTTTTGATAGGATAACTGAAGCATCTATATTAGTAGATTGGACACAACATGAACATCAAAAACTTCAACAAGAAGAATTATTTTCAATTAAAGAATTTAAAAAAATAATTATTAGACATCTTTTTAAAGATAGTTATGTTCAAAGTAGAGAAGAATCGAATTATTTTAGTTTAATATATGATAAAGCTATTTTATTGGATACAAATAATAAAAAATTATTTTATAATCAAAATAATAATAAAGTAATAAGTACAATCGAAATTAATGAAGATAATCTAAATAAAATTAAATCATTTTATTCTGATGAAAAAGACCCTTTTCCTCAAAAATTATTAGGTTTTTATTTTGAATACGATAATAATTACGAAAATGAGCAATTTTTGTTAAAAATAAACAAAATTACGACATTAGAAGATATTTTTGATCAAATTATAAAATTAAAATTAAAAATAAAAAAAATTTATTTTATCTGGGATATAAATAAAATAGAAGAAAATAAAAAAATATTTTTTCATTTAAAAGAGAAATTGATAAAAAAATACTTTTTTTTAGAAAATGATTTAGATTTTAATCAAAAATTATTAGAAGCTTGTAAGCAAGAAGAAAATAATAAAGAAGAATTAGAAGAAATTATTATTCAATATTTAAATAATATTAAACAAAATATTTCATATGATGTTTATCATCGTTTTGTATTATTAAAAAATAATATTTATAATGAAGAAAATAAAATAGATGATGATGTTTTATTAGAACAAGTAAAAAAATTAACAAATTATTTTTTTCAAAAAAATGAAATTTTGGATTCAATCGAAACAATAAAAAATAAAATTTTAAGAGATATAAAAGAACAACATCAACAAAAAAATAAACTAAAAATTTTACAAATAATTAATAACTTTTTAGAACGAATAAATTTTAATAAACATTTTATATCAGATGAAAATGATGAAGAAATTAAAAAAAAAACAAAGCAAGAAATTTTTGAAAAATTAGAATTTTTTTTAGAAAATAATCAAAATATGAATATTAGAAAAAATGAAATTAAAATAAAAATAAATGAAAAAATAGATCAATTAACAGAAAATATTTTTTTAGATTATTGGGAAAATAGTATCGTAAATAAGCTTGAATTAGATAATTTAAATACATTAGAAAAAGAAAACATTTTTATTAAAATCAAAAAAAAAATAAAGCAAAATTTAATTTATAATGATAATTCTTTAGAAAAAATTTTAGAAAATGCCCAAAATGATATTTCAAATTATATAAATAATTTTAATTCTGCATTAGAAAAAAAAATTAATAATTATTTTTATTTTTATTTTTTAGAAGAAAAAATAGATCCAATATTAATTGATAATAATCAAATAGATTTTTTAAAAAAACAAGTTTTTATTTTCTTAAAAAATGAATTAAAAAATAATAAAATCAAAGAAGAAGAAATTAAAAATCAAACTTATTTATTTTTAAAAAAATATGATTTAAAAAACAAAAATATAAAAAAAGATTTATATTTTTATGTCAAAAAATATCCTTTTTTTATACTGATAATAATATTTTTAATTTTTTCAAATATTAAAAATTTTTTCAATTTTAAAAAATAAAATAATTTTAAATAAATTAAAAATAAAAATTGATATTTTATGTTATTTTTTTATATAATATGTAAGATATGTAATTATTTATAATTTTATTTTAATATCAAAAATTTAATTAATCATAAATAACAAAATCATGAAATAATATCTAACTAAAAAAAATTTAAGCTTTTATTTTAAAATTAATAATATAAACTTTAAATAAAAAAAGATTGGAATCAATATAATGAATATAAAAGAAAAAGCATTACAAATTCATGAAAAAAATAAAGGAAAAATAGAAATAAAATCTAAATTATCTATTAATAATATGGAAGAACTATCTTTAGTTTATACTCCTGGAGTTGCAGAACCTTGTTTAAAAATATCTCAAAATCAAGAAGATGTTTATAAATATACTTCAAAAGGTAATACAATAGCAGTTATAACTAATGGAACAGCTGTTTTAGGTTTAGGAAATATAGGTACTTATGCTTCTCTTCCGGTTATGGAAGGTAAAGCTATATTATTTAAAAAATTTGCTAATATTGATGCTTTTCCGATTTGTATAAATTCTGAAAATCCTAAAGAAATTATTGATATTATTTATAAAATTTCAGATTCTTTTGGTGGTATTAATTTAGAAGATATTAAATCTCCTGAATGCTTCGAAATCGAAGAAGAATTGAATAAAATATTAAATATTCCTTGTTTTCATGATGATCAACATGGAACAGCAATTGTTATTAGTGCTGGATTATTAAATGCTTTAAAAATAGTGAAAAAAGAAGTTGAAAAAGTAAAAATAGTTATTTTAGGCGCAGGTGCTGCAGGTATAGCTACAGCGAAAATATTACTTTCATTGAATTTCAAAAATATAGTTTTAGTAGATAAAAATGGTGCTATTCATAAAAATAGTGAAAATTTAAACAAAATTCAAAAACAAATGTCTCTGATTACTAATTTAAATAATGAAAAGGGTAATTTATCAGAAATTATCAAAGGGAAAGATATTTTTATAGGATTATCAAGACCTAATTTAGTAAATTGTGAAATGATATCAAATATGAATAAAGATGCAATTGTGTTTGCTTTAGCTAATCCTATACCTGAAATAATGCCGGAAGAAGCTAAAAAAGGCAATGCTAGAATTATCGCTACAGGTAGATCTGATTTTCCAAATCAAATAAATAATATTTTAGTTTTCCCAGGTATTTTTAAAGGAGCATTGAAGGCTAGAGCAAATAAAATAACAGAAGAGATGAAATTAGCCGCAGTTAAAGCACTTTCATTAATAATACCTGAAAATGAATTAAATGAAGAAAATATTATTCCTTCTATTTTTAATAAAAATATTTCTAAAAAAATTGCTCAAGCGGTAGCAGAAGTAGTAGAAATTAATAAGATTTCGAGTTAAATTTTTTTATATCAATTTATATAACAAATAAAAAACTAAATTATTAATTGAAATTAATAGTTTAGTTTTTTCTTTTAAAAAAATAAATATTTTTTTCCCATTATTTAGAATAAATAATAAAATTTTTTTTATTTATTTGATTTTTTTAATTAAAAATGGAGTTTTAATACAGTTATTATTTTTTTTATTCTTAAAAAATACATAAATAATATCTTTTATTTTTCATATTATTTACAATATTCTGAAAATATTTTGTAAATATTATTATAAAATTATGTTAAAATAATTTAAATTTATTGAAGTAAAAAATAATATTAAAATAAGGAAGTAAAATTAATTATTGTTTCTATTAAAAAAAAAAATTTAAAAAAATTATAAAAAAAATATTTACTATATTTACATTTTTTATTTCTTCCATGATTGTTTTGTTATTTTTAACAACAAAATGTATTAAATATAATTTTATTTTTAAAAAAATTAAATTACCTTTTTTTTATTTATCTTATAATTGGACTTTTTTAGAAAAAAGTAATAGCATGTTTCCTAAAATAACTGGTAATTCTTTTGTGATTAATAAAAAAATTTCTTTGGAAGAATGTAGACGATTAAAAGCTTCTCCTACTGATGGAGATATAATTATTTTTCATAATATTACCAAAAATTTTTATATCATGCATAGAGTTATTATTAACAATCCTCAAAAAGAATATGTCACTACTAAAGGAGATAACAATAACAATATTTTGCCCGATGAAATCCAAATACCTTATCAAAATATTATTAATAAAAATATTTTTCATCTTAACTATTTTTCTTTATTATTTATTATTTTGTCAGTATACTTTTTTTTAGCTTATTTATTGATAGAAAAAAAAGAAAATATTCGATTAAAAATAAACGAACTAAAAAATAATTCTTTTCCTATTGGTTCTCGAAAAACCATTTTTTTGTTTTTTTTAAATTTTTTTTTCAAAGCTATTTTATATTTTGCTTCATATAATTTTTTATATTTAATGTTATTACACTATTTTTTTACTATATATTACGATTTTTTTTTAATTTGTTTTATTTATTTTTTAATTTTATATATTCCTTTTTGGATAATAAAAATTTTTTCAAACAAATATAATAAATAATATTAAATATTTTTTGCAAAAAAATATTGAACTTTATTATAATTAAGAATAAAAAAAGTTTATAATTTAATATTTTTTTATTTTATATCTAAAATTTTAAATTTAATTTTTTTTAAAAAATAAATTAAGCAGAAATTTATAAAATCAAAAAGTATTCTTTTTTAAATTATTATTTTGCATTATTATTCAGTTTAAAATATAAATAACAGATGTTTTTTATAATAATCAAAAAAATTTCTTATTTTATATTTTTTTATATTATAAAATTATCAATAAAAAAAGATAATTATTTATTATTGTAACTCTTTTTAATTTAAAAAGAATAAAATTATTATATATTTTTTAAAAAATAATTATTTATAAAATTTATAAAATACTTTAAAAATGCCCAGAAAAGATTTAATAAAAGAAAATTAAAAATATTAAAATTATAAATTTATTTGCAAAATGAATTAAAATAGTTTATAATAGATCCCAATATCATAAAATTATAAATTTAAAGTAAGATTTATTATGATATTTTTTATATTTTTAAATTTGTTATTTTATTTTTTAATGATTTTTTAATAATTAAAGTAAAAATTTAAAAAAATGTAATAAATTAGACTTATTGTAAGTATAATGAGTTAGGTAGTTATAAATTAACAATTACTTAAGAATTAAAAATATTTTTTGTTTAAAATAAAATAGAAAAAATTATATTTGTGTAACAAATATTTAGAAAGTGAAAAAAAATGAAAAAAGGTCCATTTATGAATAATCAAAATTTTTTTAAAGATAAAAAAAGAGTTATTATTTTATCTTCTGTTTTAATTTCAATTATATTATTATCGATTTTAGGATATTTTTTTTTCAGAAAACATAAAGAAAAAAAAGATACTATTGATTCTTCTACAAAACAATTAAAAATAAAAAAACAAAATAAAGAAGCTTTTTTAACAGAAATAACTACTTTAGAAGCTGAACTAAAAGAAAAAGAACTTCAATTTAATACTAAAAAAAGTGAAAAAGACAAAGCAGAAATAGATTATAATAATAA
Source organism: Candidatus Phytoplasma oryzae (assembly GCF_003263355.1). Classification (GTDB taxonomy): domain Bacteria; phylum Bacillota_I; class Bacilli_A; order Acholeplasmatales; family Acholeplasmataceae; genus Phytoplasma; species Phytoplasma oryzae_B. Next base: position 24,119 of record NZ_JHUK01000005.1, read on the forward strand.
AAATGAAGAATTAACAAAAAAAATAAAAAGTAAAAATTCTCTTGAAGAAGAAATAAATTCTTTAACAAATGAATTAAAAGATAAAAAAACTGTTTTAGATAACAAAAAAAGTCAACAAAACACAGCTCAGACTGACTACGATACTAAAAATACGGAATTAAATCAAAAAAAAACAATGAAAACTAATATTACATCAGAAATAACTACTTTAGAACAGAATGTACAAACTAAAAAAAGTACACTAGATGATAAAATAAGTAAAATGGATACTGCCAAAACAGATCTTGAGACAGCAGAAAAATCCTTAGAGGATAAAAAATCAAAACCTAATTCTTCTACAAAAACTGAAGATGTTTTAAAAGATGAATTATCTACAAAACAAAGCGATTTTAATACTAAAAAAAGTGAAAAAGAAAAAGCAGAAACAGATTATAATAATAAAAATGAAGAATTAACAAAAAAAAGAAAAAGTAAAACTGATATTGAAACAACAATATCTACTTTAGAAAAAGAAGTACAAGGTAAATTAACTGTATTAAATAAAATAAAAGCAGAAGTAAAAAAAGATCAAGAAGATTATAATAAATTTGAAGAAGAATTAAATAAAAAAAAAGAAAGTAAAAAGAATAGTAATATTGAACAAGAAATTACTACTTTACAACAAGAATTAGCTCCAAAAGAGAAATTATTGAAAAGCAAAAAACAAGAATTACAAGTAGCTGAAATAACTTTGAATCAAAAAAGTTCATTATTAATAGAAAAAAATAAAAACAAACAATCTCTTGAAACAGAAATATCTCAATTAGAAAAAAAAATAGTTTTTTTACAAAATAACAAAAATCCTTTCAAAAAAATGAAAGAATAAAAAAACTTTTAAAAAATAAATTATAATAAAATTTTTCATAAATTAGAATAAATTAATATAAAATATAAAAATATTATTTA
>NZ_JHUK01000006.1 GCF_003263355.1 Candidatus Phytoplasma oryzae
AAATTTTATAAAAAAAATTATAGAAAGTTAAATCAAACTTATGAAATCAATCAAATATTATTTTTTTCAAATATTTATAATTTTAGTTTATTTTTTAGCTTCTTTTATAATATTTTCTAGTATTTACAATATACAAGAAAAAAATTACCTTTTCGATTTTTTCCCTTTTAATTGTAAAATTGCTCCTGTCGGCAGTGGAAGTATGGAACCTTATATTAAAACTTCAGATGTTTGTATAATAAAAAAGATTTCTCAAAAAGAATTTAAAAAATTAAAAGTTTCTCAAAGTGAAAATATTAAAGATGGAGATATTATTGTTTTTAAAGCTCCGCATAATCCTTTTGATAATCCTAAAGAACCCATTATTCACAGAGTAGTTTTTAAAAATACGCAAAAAGGTTATGTAAACACTCAAGGAGATAATAATAAAGAAATATATCATTTTGATAAAGAAATTTATTATCAAAATGTCGTTGGTAAAAATATTTTTCATTTTAATCGTTATACTTTCTTTTCTTTAATTTCAATTTTACATTTTTTAATTTTAAATCATACAAAAATATTAATAAAATTAAAAAGAAAAAAAAATTTTTTATATTATAAAATTTTAATTTTTTTAAATAGTATTTTTAATTTTGTCTTTTTTAGTTATATTATTCGGACTTATATTCAAATTATTAACTATATACCTTGTTCGCAAAAAATAATAAGCAAACTAAGATTTTATGCAGATTCTGTGATTATAATTTTATCATATTTATATTTTTATGTAGCAACTTATTTAAAAATAAAAAAAAATAAAATCAAAAAAAATTAAACTATTATTGTTTTTTTAAAAAAATAAAAAAAATATTTACTATTTTTTTAATTCATATTCTAAATAATCAAAATATAAAAAAACATATTCTTGTGATGTGAATATTTTAGTACCACAAAATTTTTTAATATCGTCATGATTTTTAGTTTTTTTTCAAAAAAAGATAATTTTATTTTCATTTCATCAATATTATTTATTTTTTATTATTTATATTTAAATAAATCTAACTAATTTTCAGATAAAGAAAAATCTTTATAATAATCATTTTGAACTTTATAAAATTTTTTATATTCTTTTTAAAAAAGACTAAATGTATCTTTATTTATTAATATTAAACCTAATAATTTTATATTTTCTATCGTTTTATATCTAGATAATAAACATTTTTTATTATTATGCTTTATCGCCAGAACAATATTGAACTTTAATAAAAATAAAAACAAAAAAATTACATATACAAAAGAGGATTTAAAAATATTTTTACTTAAAAAATATCTTTTTTTAATATTTAAAATCATTAATGAAAAATACCCTAATTGATTATTTTGATATAAAAAAAATAATTATAATAATTCCATTCCATAAAGATTAATTTTTATCATAAAATGTTTTCTTTCGATTTATAATAATATCCAAAATAAAGAAGATTATTTACAAAAAAAATGAAATTAAATTAAATTATTAATTAGATTAAACATTTTTATTAAGAAAATATCTTTTATTTTTTTATTCTATTTTCATATAAAATAACCTTTATTATTTAGATTTTATGTTTTTCATGTTATTATATTTACAGGTAAGTGATAATAAATTGATTTTATTATTTTCTATTAATTTATTTTTAAAAAATTAAATCATATTAAAATAAATAAAAAAGAAAGAAAATTACAAAAAAATCTTATGATTTTAGTTAAATATCTTAGAAAAGAAGATCTAAAACCTTATTTTTATTTTGCTTTAGAAGAATATATTTTAAATAATTTATTAAAAAAAAATGAAGTTTTTTTCTTTTTATGGATAATAAAAGGAATTGTAATTGGCAAAAACCAAGTTATCGAAAATGAAATTAATCTTGAATTTATAAAAAAAAATAAAATTAGTATTTTTAGACGTCCTACAGGGGGAGGTTGTGTTTTTAATGATACTAAAACACCTCTTTTCAGTATAATTACTAAAAAAAATGTAGGTTTTTCTTTTAAACAATATTTATCTAAAATTATTAATTCTTTTCAAAAATTAGGTATTAATTTATATTTTAGTGGCAGAAATGATATTTTATTAGATAACAAAAAAGTTTCCGGTAGTTCTTTTATGGAAAATAAAAATGGACTAATTATTCATGGTACTTTACTGTATGATTGTGATATCGAAACAATGGTTCGTTGTATTACAGTTAATGATGAAAAATTAATTTCTAAAGGTATTAAAAGTGTTTCAGCCAGAGTGACTAATTTAAAAAAATATTTAAAAAATATGAACCAAAAAGAATTAATGATTTATTTAGAAAATAGTTTAACTGATCAAACTTATATTTTAAATACAGATGAAATAAAAAAAATAGAGAAAATGTCTGAAAAATATTCATCTTTAGAATGGTTATATCATGGACACCCTCCATATTCAAAAATTTTAAAAAAACGTTTTGAATGGGGTAATATAGAAATTTTGTTATATTTAAAACAAGGGAAAATAGAAAAAATAATTTTAACAGGTGATTTTTTTCACAATTCAGATCAAAGTTTGTCTTTTTTTTTGGATAAATTTAAAAATATTTTTTATAATAAAGAAAATATAAAAAAAATTGCAGAAAATATCAATATTAATGATTATATTTTGAATGCTGAAAATAAAGATTTTTTTAGTTTATTAGAAGAAGGCGTTCTTTATTAATCCTTTTATGTTATTAAATGAAATAAAAGTAATATAGAAATAATGTAGAATTTATGGTAATATTTAAAAAATAAATTTTTAATATTTTAATAAAAGAAAGGTTTTGAAAAAAGAATGAAAAATTTTTTATTAAAAAAAATAGTATTTATTTCACTTCTTTTATCAACATCTTTTATTATAGAATTTATTTTTAATAAATTTATTTTGAATGTTGATTGTTGTTATTCCTTTATTAAATTAGAATTATTACCTCTTATTTTAATAGGTTTTTTATTTGGTTTTAAATTTAGTTTTTTTTCAAATTTACTATATATTTTAATTCATGTAATAATAGAATTTTCTATTAGTGCCCAAAAACATGGATTATTTTTTGATGCTAAAAATAATTATAAATTTTTAATAGGTATTTTAATGTTTATTTTTATTTTACCTTATTTAGCGTGTTCTATTTCAGGTTTATCTCTAAATTTAGAAAAAAAATATTTTATTCAAAAAAAAAATTTTATTCTCATTTTCATTATTATTTCGATAATTCAAATTATTTCTTATTTCTTATTTTATTTATTTTTTTATAATAACTTATCATCAAATTTTTATAATTTTATAAATAATTTTTATAATTTTTTCCATATAAAACAAAATTATTATAATCCTATTATTTTATTTTTAATTTATTATTTAATTTCTATCTCTTTAACTAATATTATTATTGGTTTTATATTGTACTACTTTTTAAAATATATTTATCAAGAAAATAAAGATTTTTTAATTAAATAATTTTCCTTATTTTTTTATTTAATAAATTTATCTACTATTTTTAAATAATCAATTCTTGGATAATAACCAAAAGGTATTTGAAACATTTTTGTTTCAAAAATTTTATAATTAATACTTTTAAAATTAGAATTTTTTAAATAAAAATTTAAAAAATTAATAGGAAGATAAAAATATTTGTTTTTAGTTTTAAAATTAATAATAAAAAAAGATATACCGTTTAACTGATGAATTTTCTGTAAATTTGATATTTGATGCAAAGGAATATTTTTTAAAGGGAAATTGGTTTTATGACTGGTTTCTTTTACATCAAAAGATAAAAATCTTCCTTTATATAAACCATGATAATCAGGAAGTGAATGTGAATTAAAATAAGCTTGAATTATCTTTGCTTTTTGTCTTTTAGAATATTCGACTTTTGTTATTTTAATAGGAATTTCATTTTTATAGATTAAAGCTATGTTTTTTTCTTTATAAAAAATATTTGTTAAATTAATATCTTTTTCTAAATTAAGTCCTAAATTTTTTTTATTATAATTTTTTTTTTTTTGAAAATGTAAATTTATTAATTGATTATTTTTTTGATTTACATTAATTAAAGGTTTTTTAAAAGGATATTTCATATAATAAAACAACTTTCTTTTTTTATTTATCTTTATCAAATAAATTTTATTAATATTTTATATTTTTTATACAAAAAAATTTAAATAAATATAATATATTTAATTATAAAATATACAAAATAATTTTAGTATTTTTTGAAAAAAGAATAACTTATAGAGGTTAATTATAAATGCAACAAGAAATTAGTTTCTCAGCTTTAGGTGGTATAGGAGAAAATGGTAAAAATTTATATTTATTAAAGATTAAATCTTCTTATTTTATTTTAGATGGTGGTTTAAAATATCCTGATATTTTAACTCATGGAATAGATTCTATTATTCCTGAATATACAAAATTAGATTCTATTAAAGATCAAATTAAAGCTATTTTTGTTACTTCTGCTTTCGAAACGCATTCAGGATCTTTAACTTACTTAATCAAATATATTAATGTTCCTATTTATGCTTCAGATTTTGTTACAGATTTTTTAAAAACTAGTTTCAAACAAAATGATATTAATATTCAAAATATATCATTTCATATTATTAATGAAAATTCTAAAGTGGAATTTGAAGATACTACTGTATTTTTTTTTAACATAGCTCATTTTTTGCCTGAAACTATGGGAATAGCATTCGAAACTTATCAAGGTTTTATTGTTTATATTAGTGAAATGCATTTTTTACAATCCAAAAATAATAATTTTCAAACTAATTTTTATAGCTTAGCTAAATTAGGAGAAAAAAAAGTTTTAGCTTTTATACTTTCTTCTCAAGGAGCTTTTAGTATTCTAAAACAAAAAAAAGAAGAACTTTTAGAATATTATTTTAGTAGCTATTTCGCTAGTATTAAAAATAATATTATTATTTCTTTTTTAATACCTGATTTATTAAAAATACAATTAGCTATTGATTTAGCTGTAGAATTTAATTTAAAATTAGTTATTTTAGGTAGAAAAAGTGAAAAAATTATTGATTTAGCTTTAAAAAAAGGTTATTTAAAAATACCAGAAGGTTTTTTAGTAGATTTAAAAAATTCAAATGATTTTTTAAAATATAAAAATTTAGTTGTAATTGTTGTAGGAAAAAGGTTTGAACCTTTTTATCGTTTACAAAGAATGTGTAAAAAAACAGATCGTTTAATGAAATTAAATCCTAAAGATAAAATTTTATTATTATCTATAGAAGTATCAGGAATAGATAAAATTAAAAATAAAACATTAGATATTTTAGCTAGAAATGGTTTTATTGTAGATATTTTAGTAGAAGATTTATTAACGGCTTCTTATAATTATGAAGAAAATTTTAAATTAATGTTACATTTATTAAAACCTAAATTTTTATTACCTGTAATTGGTGAATATAGACATCAATATCAAATTAAAAAAATTTCTAAAAATTTTAATTATGAAGAAAAAGATATTTTTATGTTTGAAAATGGTGATCAATGGTGTTGTGATGGACCCAACAAAACTTATATTAAAAAAAAATTTTTCAAAAATTTAGGAGAAATTCTCATAGATGGAACACCTGTTTTAGATGGTAATAATTATATTTTAAAAGATAGAGAACTTTTAGCCAATGATGGAGTTATTATTATAGTTTGTAGTATTAGTTTAAGAAATAGAAAAATTATTAGTAATATTGAATTAATAAGTAAAGGTTTTTTAGATAAAAACAGAATCGAAAATATATTAGATAAACTAAAAGAAACTTTTTCTATAAATATTAATAATGATTTTTTTCATAATGAAAAACAAGTTAAATGGATTGATTTTAAAAATAATTTAAGAGAAAATTTAGCTAAATTTATTTTCAAAGAAACTAAAAAAAGACCTGTTATTATTCCTGTTTTAATTTCAATTTATTAAAAAATTTATTTATTATTGGTTAATAATTTTTTTATTTTGATTTATTTTAGGGTTTTCGATAAAGAAAGGATTAAGAAAAATAGATGAATTATAATATTCTTGAAAAACAAGATTTGGCAAAAAAATATAACATATTTTTTTATGCTTTAGGCGGAATAGGCGAAGTAGGCAAAAACATGTATGTTTTTGAAATTGATCAAAAAATTTTTATAGTTGATTCCGGTATTTCTTTTTCTGGTGATTATTTTTTAGGTGTTAACTATGTTATTCCTAATTATGAATACTTAATAAAAAATGAAAATCGCATTATAGGAATTTTTATTACTCATGGTCATGAAGATCATATTGGAGGAATCCCTTTTTTATTAAAAAGAGTTAATATTCCTAATATATTTGTAACAGGTATTGCGTATGATTTGATAGAATCTAAATTAATCGAACATAAACTGAACAAATATATCGATATTATGATTAGATATTCTAATGATTCTAAATTAAATTTTGGTAATACAGAAATATCTTTTATAAGAATGAATCATTCTATTCCTGATTCTTATGGAATTGTTTTTAAAAATAAATGTAAAGATCAAACTAATATTCTTTTTTATACCGGAGATTTTAAAATAGATCAAACACCAGCAGGACCTTTAGCTGAATATGATAAAATTTCAGATTTATCTAAAGAAGGTGTTCTTTGTTTATTGTCAGATTCAACAAATGCTCAATATAAAGGAATGATTCAATCTGAAAATACAATTGGTATTACTATTAATCAACTTTTCTATAAAATTAAAGGAAGAATTATTATCGTTACTTTTGCTTCTAATTTTTATCGAATCAAACAAATTATTGAAGCTAGTGTTTTAACTAAAAGAAAAGTTACTGTTTTTGGAAGAAGCATGGAAAAAGCAATAGAAATAGGAATAAAAAATGGTTATTTAAAAATACCCAAAGGCGTAATTGTCAGCGGCAATAATATTGATAAATATTCTGATATTACATTGCTTTGTACAGGTTCACAAGGTGAACCTTTAGCAGCTTTAAGCAGAATGGCTAACGGAATTCATAGACAAATAAAACTTAATCAAAAAGATACAGTTATTTTTTCTTCTTCTCCGATACCAGGAAATCAGGATAGTGTCAATAAAATTTTAGATTTATTATTTAAAATGAATATAAATGTGATTATTAATGGTTTTTTAGTAGAAACGCACACTTCAGGTCATGCTAGTCAAAGTGATTTAAAATTAATACTGAATTTAATTAAACCTAAATTTTTTATTCCTGTTCATGGCGAACATATTATGTTATTAGCTCATAAAAAATTAGCTATGGATTGTGGAATAAAACCTCAAAATATTTTTATTTTAGATAATGGTGATATTATCGGTATGAATCACAGTAATGCAGAAATTATTTGTAAAACTTCTAGTTCTAATATTTATATTGATGATTCTGGCTCAGAAGATTTAGGTAATTTGGTTTTAAAAGAAAGAAGAATTTTAAGCGAAGAAGGATTATTATCTGTTATAATTTCCATAGATTTTAAAAAAAAGAAAATTCTAAATTTTCCTATGATTGTTTCTAGAGGTTTTATTTATATGAAAACTAATAAAACACTCATTAAAGAAATATCTTTAGAAATTAAACAAAAAATACAAAATTATTTATTAAAAAATGAAAAAATAAATAAAAACTGTTTAAAAAAATATTTAATAGATTTCATTAGCTTTAAAATTTTAAATTTAACATTAAGAAAACCTATTATTATTCCTATTATTTTGTCTATTTAATTTTTTTATTTTATTTTTTTAAAATAATTTGATATTTTTTTATATTTGTTTCAGAAAATCAAAAATGTTTAAATATTTTTTTATTCTTAATAATACAATTTTTATAGTATTTTTTTAAATATAAATTAATTATAATAAAATTAAATAAGTTTTTATAATATAAAAATTTATATTTTTTATCATTATTTATCGTTATTTTAAAATTAATTTCAAATATAAAAGTAAATAAATAATTTAGTATAATAATAGAGTGAGGAAAAAAATATAGTGATTAATTTTAAAAATGATATTCAAAATAATTTAATTAATAATATTAATTCGATAACAGAAATAAATGTTAAAATTCATGTTAGATATTTGAAAAAAGAGAATGGTATAGTTAAAAGAGAGTGGTTTTTAAATAATTTATTTTTTATATTTAACAAAAAAAAATATAATTTTAAAGAAATAATTGTTATTTTTAATCATATAGATGAAGAAAATCCTGAATTTTTTTTACAACCTGAACAAATTATTAAAATAATAAAAGGCAAAATAATTAATAAAAATAAACAAAATATTTTATTAATAGATCAATTTCAGCAACTTAGCGAAAAAGAAAGAAATAAAAATATAAATTCTTCTTGATATTATTTTATCAAAATTGTTTTTTTCTAACTTTTTTTTAATAAACGTATTTATTTTTTTAAAAAAATATAAGGAAAAAAAAATATGCCAGAATTACCTGAAGTGGAAGTAACAATTAGATATTTAAGAAAATATTTAATAAATAAAAAAATAATAGATGTAAACGTATTTTATGAACCTATTATCAAAAATGTTAATTTATTTAGAAAAATTTGTTTTCAATTTTTTTTAGATATTAAAAGAAAAGGAAAATTTCTTTTATTTTTTTTAAGTGGTGAAATAGTTTTAATAGGACATTTAAGAATGGAAGGAAAATTTCGCATTCATAATGGTGTTAATCAAAAAATTATGAAAGATGATAAACATGAACATTTTAGAATATTTTTAAATAATAATTTGGTTCTAAGATATTATGATTTCCGTAAATTTGGAAGATTTATAGTTTATAATAAAAAAAATTATTTAATACAAAGTTCTCTAAATAAAATAGCTCCAGATCCTTTTAGTATAACTACTGAATTTTTTTTTAATCATTTAAAAAAAAGCAATATTGCTATTAAGAAAATTTTATTAAATCAAAGAATTATTTCAGGAATTGGTAATATTTATGCTAATGAAATTCTTTTTTTATCTAAAATTCATCCTGAAACTAGGTCTTCTTCACTTAGTTTTGATCAAACTAAATTAATAATCCAAAAAGCCAAAAAAATTTTTAAAGAATCAATTAAATTAGGAGGTTCTTCTATCAGTACTTTCGAAGCAGCCGGCAAAAAAGGTTCTTTCCAAGAAAAACTTTTGGTATATAGAAAAGATAAAACTCAATGTTGTTTTTGTTATAATTTAATTCAGAAAAAAAAAATAGATGGTAGAAGTTCTTATTTTTGTTTGCAATGTCAAAAATTATAAAGGCAGAAAGGTTTTAAAATGGATTTGTCAAATAAAATTAAAATTAAAATCCCCAATATTATTACATTAGAAGATTATAGAGTTTTAACTTTATTATATTTACCTATAATAGGAAATTATTCTTTTATGATTTATCAAACTTTTTATTGGCTAAATCAATACAAAAATAATTTAAATTATGAATATAGTTTAAAATTTTTATTAGATTTTTTGAACATAGATATTAATTTATTTGAGCAAAATAAAAATAAATTAGAAGCTCTTAATTTATTGGAAACTTTACAAAATAAACAAGAAATTCAAAAAAAAATTTTTTTAGTTAAATCTCCTTTAACTGCTTTTTCCTTTTTGCAAGATCCTATTTTAAGTCAATTTTTATTAGATACTGTTGGCGAAGATATTTATTTTTTTTTAGAAAGAACATTTTTGTATGAAAATCAAATAGATTCAAAAAAATATCAAAATATTAGTAAAAAATTTGAAAATATTTTTAATTTTAAAAAAATAAACATAAAAAAAGAGATTCAAATTTATCAAAATAAAAAACATAATTCAAATAATAATAAATTTTATGATAATTTTGATTTTGATGTTTTTATAGCTAATTTACCCGAACGTTTTCAAAAACCTTTTTTATTTGAACATCATAATATCAATTATTTAACAAAATTAAGTTTTGTTTATGGTTTAACTCCAGAAAAAATGAGTTCATTATATCAAAAAACTTTTCGTCAAAATTATGAAAACGAAATAGATTTAAATCAATTGAGAATTGTTTTAAAAAGAAAATATTTTCAAAAAGATTATCAAATAAAAATAGTTAGTCATAATAATTCTCAAGATGAAGAAAATAAAATGATTATTTATTTACAAAAAACAGATCCTTATAGAATTATTAGAAATTTTTCTAAAAATAAATATTTTGCTTTAAATTTACAAGATATTGTATTTAAGTTAATAGAACAAAATAATGATATTGAAAAAGGAATTATTAATTCTTTAATTATGTATGTTTGTAAAATTAAATCTCAGGAAGATACTACTTTTCTTTCTTATAATTATTTTCAAACCATTTTAAATTCATGGTTAAATCAAGGTATTGTTTCAACTGAATTAGCTTATAATTTTTTAATAGAAAAAAATCCAAAAAAATTTAAATCAAATAAAAATAATAATAATAAAATAAGACCTAAATGGCTAGAAGATATGAAAAAAGAATCTAATTTAAATTCCAAAACAAAATCATAAAGAGGTTATAAAATGTTTCCTAATAAACAATTTTTAGAAAAAATAAGATCAGTTATTTTAAAAAATAATGAAACTAAAAATTTAAAAATTGAAGATAAAGACCTTATTACTGTATATAATTATTTAAAAAACAAAGATCAATTAACTTCTTCTGGTTATCGTATGGTTTTAAAAACAAAACCTTATGTACATGTAGTTTTTCAAGAAACATCTAAAGTTCAAAAAATTCATTTTGAAAACGATTTACAAAAAACTAATTTTTTATTTAATCATCAAATAAAGTTAGATGATATTAAATTAAAGAAATTAATGATAAAAAATTTATATCAAAAAGAAGTTATAAATAAAATAAAATCTTATACACTCAATTTTAATAAAGTTCAAAAAGGATTTTATTTGCACGGTCCCTTTAACACAGGAAAAACTTTTCTTCTTAAAATATTGGCAAAAAACTTAATTAAAAAAAAAATAGCTCTTATATTTCTTTTTATGCCAGATTTAGTGAGACAATTCAAAACTTGGTATAATGATTCTATAGAGAATAAATTAAATTGTTTAAAAAAAATACCTTTTTTAATTTTAGATGATTTAGGATTAGAAAATATGAATGATTTTTTTAGAGATGATATTTTCTTACCTCTATTATATTATCGTTATGAAAATAAATTACCTACTTTTTTTAGTAGCAATTTAGATTTAATTCAATTAGAACAATATTTTTCTTCTCAAAAAGATTGTAATAGTGAAATTAAAGCTAATAAAATTATAAATTTAGTTAAATCATTAACTTATATTTTTTCTTTTGATAAAGAAAAAAATAATCAAGATTAATATTAATTTTTTAGTTTAATTATCATTTTTTTCAAAAAATTAATAAAAATAATAGTAAAATGATTTTTATTAATTTTATAAATAATTTAAAATAGAATAATTTTTGTAAAAAATGTTAAAATAATATCGGAATGACTTAAATTTTATGAATTGGTTATTAAAAAAATTTTTTTACTCATTAAAATACATTTGGTTTTTTTTAATAATGATAATGAATATTTTCATATTTTATATTTTATTTCGTGCTTATTATGACTCAGATATTGAAAAAAATAAAAATAATGACAAACAAATTGTTGCTACTACAAATATATTAAACGATTTAGTTAAACACTTAATTGGTGATGTTGATTTTAATGAATCAAAATATCAAAAAATAGAAAAAATACAAACTGTCTCTTTAATGGGATATGGAGTAGATCCTCATAATTATAAAACTAAATTATCTGATCGTAAAAAAATAAAAAATGCTGATTTAGTTATTGTTAATGGTTTGCATTTAGAAGCTAAAATGAATGATTCTTTAAAGTTATTATCTTCCGAAAGTAATCATCAAAAATTTATTTCAGCCACATCTGAAATAGATAAACAAGACATTAGGACAGATGAAGAATCATTACAAGAAGATCCTCATATTTGGTTTAGTATAAATTTATGGCAAAAAGTTTTAAAAAAAATAAGAAATAGTTTAATTCAAATAGTTCCAGAAAAAGATAAAATTAAAATTGAAAATAATTTTATAGTATATAATGATGAGTTAGAACAATTAAATAAATATCTACAAATAAAAATTCAAGAACTGAATAAAAAATGCAATGTTTTGATGTTAGTGACTGCTCATGATGCTTTTAGTTATTTAGCTTATAAAAATAATGTTCAATTTGAATTACGTTCTATACAGGGTATTTCAACACAAACAGAAGCTAGTATTTCGGATATCGATATTCTTGCTAAAGAAATAGCTGAAAAAAAAGTAAAAGCAATTTTTTCTGAATCATCTTTATCACATAAATCATTAAATAGTTTGCAAGAAGCAGTTTCAAATAAAGGTCATTATATTAAAATAAGCCAAGAAGAATTATTTTCTGATTCTTTAGGAATAGATAATGGTACTTTTGAATCTTTCCATCATGATCCTTATCAAAAAAAATATAAACTTTCAAGTTATATTGGAATGTTTTTACATAATATTCACATTATAGAAAAAGAATTATCATAATTTATATATATAAAATTGTAAAGAAAAGAAAAATGAATAATAAAATTGCTATTCAAATTAAAGATTTAACAGTGACTTATAATATAAAACCAGTTTTATGGGATATTGACATTGATTTTTTTCAAAGTTCTTTAACAGCTATTGTTGGTCCTAATGGCGCAGGTAAATCAACTTTAATTAAAACTATGGTCGAATTAGTACCTAAAATTTCAGGTGATATATCTTTTTATAATCAAAAATATAAGCAAATTAGAAAAAAAATATCTTACGTTCCTCAAAGAAATTCGGTAGATTGGGATTTTCCTATAACAGTTTTTGATGTTGTTTTAATGGGAAGATATGGCCATTTAGGTTGGTTTAAAAGACCAAAACAAGAAGATAAAAAAATAGCTTTACAAGCTTTAAAAAAAGTAGATATGTTGCCTTTTATAAAAAGGCAAATTTCAGAACTTTCTGGTGGTCAACAACAAAGAATCTTTTTAGCTAGATCTTTAGCACAACAAGGAGAAATTTACTTAATGGATGAACCTTTTCAAGGAGTAGACGTCCAAACAGAAAAAAAAATTATTTCTGTACTTAAAAATTTACAAAAACAAAATAAAACTATCATTGTAGTGCATCATGATTTATCTACTGTCAAAAAATATTTCAATTATATAGTTTTATTAAATATTCAAAAAATAGCAAGTGGTCCTATTCATCATGTATTCAATGAAAAAAATATAAAAAAAACTTATTCTAATCAAATATTAACTAAAAATAAATAATAAGAAAGAGAATATTTGAAAAAAATAATGAATTTATTTAATTATACTTTTTTAAAAGTATTGATAGGAATTTACTTTTTAGGATGTAGCGCAAGTCTTTTAGGAGTTTTTATCATTTTAAAGAAACAATCTTTAGTTGGTGATGCTATATCACATACTGTTTTGCCTGGTATAGCTTTAATTTATATTTGGGTACAAAGAACAAGTGAATGGGTTTTATGGTTAGGTGCTTTCATAGGTGCTTTTGTTTCTTTATTTTTGATGGATATTATAAAAAAATATTCTAAAATTAAATCTGATACCATTTTATCATTGATTCTTTCTTCTTTTTTTGGTTTAGGTAATATCTTAATCTGTTACATTCAAAATAATATTATGGATAATAAAATTGCTGTTTTAGAAAAATTTATTTTAGGACAAATAGCTTTAATTTCTTTTTATAATGTGGTTTATATTGGTATTATTACATTAATAATTTTAGTTTCTGTTTTTCTTTTATGGAAGGAATTTAAAATTTTTATTTTTGATGAATCATTTGCAAAAAGTGCAGGTTTTAATACTAACATTATTAGTTTTATTCTTAATGTTCTTTTAATTGGTATTGTTGTAAGTAGTTTAAAATTAATTGGTATTATTTTAACAAGTGCTTTTTTAATTATTCCAGGTGTTATCGGTAGACAATTTAGTGATCATTTAAATATTAATATTTTTATATCTATTATAATTTCTTTAATAACAGGTTTTATAGGATCTTTTGTTAGTAATAAAATAAAAAATATGCCTACAGGCCCTATTATGATAGTAATTATGTTTGTTTTTCTTATCTTTTCTATTATGATATCTCCTAAACACGGTATTATTAAAAATTATTTAAAAAGAAAAAAATATCAAAAAAAAATTGTGAAATTTCAAACATTAATTCATTTTTATTATCAAAATCAATATATTAATATTCAAAAAAAAGATCAATTTTTATTTGATCAAAAATATCTTTTAAATATAGAAAACAAAATAATTATGACTAAAAAAGGTATAATAACTGTAGAAGATATAATTAATAATGAATAATTAATAATAAAGCAAATAAAAAATATTTTGTTAAAATTAATTTATTAAAAAAAATAAAAATTTTTTATTTATTTTTACTTTTTTTAATAAAGAAGCTTTTTAATATGTTTTAAAAAACTTCTTTATTATATAAAAAAATAATAAAAATTAAATTAATTAATATAAAAAAATAAAAACTAAGTTTAACAAAAAAAATCATAAATTACTACCATAAACACTAATAAAGAATATAAAAGAACATGGGTGAAAATAAACTGTTTTATTATCAAAATTTATAATTTTATCTTTAAATTTATGTTTCTTATAACCTTTAACAAAGATATAATACATTGAAATGAAACAATTTATAATTAAACTTATAAAACTTAATAATATTAACATTATTCTTATAAATAAAATTATTTTACTCAAACTTAATATTCTCCTTTTCAATAAATATTCTATATATTAATATTAAAAAAAGAGAAATTATCAATAAAATAAATATTATTTTTTACTATTACTGTAATTCAAAAGAAAATGAAATAGTTAAAATAATCAAAATTATTTTTTAATATTATTACTTAGTTAAACAAAATTTATTTTATGATAAAATTATTCAAGAAAAAAATATTTTGTTTAATTTTTATAGGAAGAAAAAAATAATAATTTCATTTAGTTATTCTTTTTATTAATCTTAAATAAGTTATTTTATTAAAAAAAATTAAAATATTTTTTAAATTGATTTAAATTTATTTTTTAAAAATATTCAAACAAAATCAAAATACTTTTTATTTTAAATTAAAATCAAAATAATTAATTAAAATAAAAAAATGATCGAATTTTAATTAAAAAAAATATTATTTGAATCAATTATAATTTAGCCAAAGGAAGAAATTTTAAAAATGTGTAAAATTAACAAAAAAATTAAAATCAAAAAAATTATATCTTTTAGTCTTTTAACTTGTATATTATTTGCTATTATCCTTTATATAATTTTGAAGAATAAAGAAAAAAAAAATTACGTAAAAAAAGATATTTATAGTAAATATTCTAATAATTTAATTTTAGATAACAAAAGTAAAACAAAAAATTTAATATTTGTGCAAAATTTAGCATATTTAGGTTTAAAACAGTTTAAAGAAGGTTTATTAGATCATAATTGTAAAAAAAAATATCAAAATATCATAAAAGGAGATTCAGACACATTTGAAAAAAATGTTTTAAACGGAACTTTAAACACAGCAAGTACTTCGTTAATGCAAGGTACCATAGATTTTTTATCTAAAAAATTAAATAGAAAAATATATTTAATAATAAATGATGTTCATATGTTATCTTCTATTTATCCTTTAAATAGTGATGATATTCAAAATATTGTTAATATCAAATTATGTAATAAATCATATAATGAGGACAATTATCATTTTTATATTCAAGAAGAAAATGATACTCCTGGAGATGGATATTGTTTTTTTCATTCATTAAGATTCGCGCTTAACCAAGAAATAAATAATTGGGAAAATATAATCAAAGAAGATTTAAATTTTCAATTAAAAGAAATAAATACATAAGTTAAAAAATAATAGTTTATAAAAAATTATTATTATTTAAAATATTTTTAATTTACAAAAAATGAAAATATATAAACAACAAATATCGTGCTTATACTTATCTTTTTCTTTTCTTATTTATACCTATCTATTTTCTTGAATATTTTAAATTTATCTATATTTTTTTATATTTAGATAAAAAATAATCATCATAAAACTATCTAAAGCACAAATAAAAAATCATATTGATTATCCCGAATCAAATAAAAGAATAATTAAAAAGTAAAATTAATTAATAAAACCACTTGTCTAGTAAATAAGTAAAAGAAAAAGAAAGGTTTACAATATCCTTTAAAAATACTTAAAATTAAAATATTTAAACTTAATTTAAAAGAAAAAAGGCTAAATCTAAAATTTTTTTTTATTTTGCATGAAATTCCTTTGATTTATTTAGTATTAAACTTGTCTGTATAAACACTCAAGGTATTTCGTTTGGGATTAAAGTAAAGGCGATATATTTTAGTAGAACCGGTTACTGTTTGGTTATCTGAATCATAAGGTAAACGTGCATCACTAATATAATAATCCTTATCTTCATCTAAAAGATATTGGGGACCTTCATAATCAAACCACATTTCCGGTTGCTTTTTTACATCTCATGAATCCGATATATCGATCTAAAATAGTAATTTAAGCTGCTTTTGAAAAAGTACTAGACCAAAAAACATTTTGATAAACATCTGTACACCATTCTTTAAAAGGTTGTTTCATAAAAGGTAAGATATCTGTTAGTTCTTTTTGAATTTAAAGACGATGTTTTAACAAGATAATCTAGTAACTATTTTGGTCTTTTGTTTCTTTTTTTTGTTCTTTTTCCAACTCTTTTTGATAATATCCTAAGCCATTTAAACCATAAAAAATATATTTTCTAGTTATCATTGATTGACCTTTAGGATCTTGCCATTGTTTCGTAATAAATACTTTTGGTTCAGGAATTGGGATTTGAACAAACTCAGTTTTCATAGAGAACAAATTAATAATAATGATAATCACAACTATGAAAAGGAGTAAAATAAGTATTATCCATTTAAATATTTTTTTAAAATTACTTTTTTTGGGTTGCATTTATTAAAAATTTTTACTCCTTTTGTGCATTCTAAACATTTTTTTCACTATTCTTGTTTTAAGGTAAAAGGTTAAGAAAACCAACTTTTAATGTATTCCGTGTCTTTTTAGTTTTCTTAGCTATATAACTTAGATCTATATCTACTTTTTGACAAATAGTTGATCCTATCCCAGACCATTTTTCAGTTTTTTCTTTTAGTTCGTCTTGTTTTCGCTTATATTCGTTATTTTTATTATTATAATCATTCATTTTTTTTATAAATCTATGTTTTAGTTTTTTTATATTGTACTTTTTCTTTTCTTAAAAGATTGAAAGATGTGATAGGCGGGGCTCAAAACTGGGTTACATTATTCAGTCTGAGTAGTTCACTAAAAAAAGTAATTTATTATAATAATCTGATAATGCGGGAAAAATAAAAAAATTAACATCTGACAAATAATTAGCAAAAAAATATTATTAAACTGGATAAATCAAAATATACAAAATATAATTTATTTAAAATATTTTTTGGATACATAAAAGTTAATATTTTTAAATTAATTTTAGCTTAATTTATATCCTGAATAGTCTAATACAAAATTTTTCAGTGTGTAATACTATACTTACTGAATAAATAAGCTCAATAATAAAGTTATTAAATATAAAATAATAAAAAAAATTATTAACCAAAATAAAAATTTCATTTTAGAAAAAATATTTTTTGTTGTGAAAGATAAAATTCAAAAAAATATTTTTTATGTTATGATATTTTTGAACAATAAAAAAATTTTATTTATAAAATAGAAAGGGTATTTAGTATAAAATTATTTGTTATCAATATAAAAAAATATATTTATATTTGTTAATGATTAAATTTGATTTTTAATTTTTTTATAAATAAAATTATAAAATTAAATGGTAACATCTAAATCATAAAATGGAAGAAATAATAAAAAAAATTATTATTAATTTTGAATTTGATATTTTCATAATATTAATTTTAACTTCTTTAGCTTTATCTAGTTTAGGTATTTTTTTAGTTTTAAAAAAAGTAACTATGATTGTTGATGCTATGAGTCATAGTATCCTTTTAGGAATTGTCTTATCTTTTCTTATAGTGCGAAATTTAGATTCTCCTTTATTAATTTTAGGAGCTACTTTCATGGGTATTTTAACTTCTTATATTATAAATTTATTTAGTCAAAATAAAAGAATATCAGAAGATTCTTCGATTGGAATTGTTTTTACTTTTTTCTTTTCTTTAGCTATTATTATAATAAGTATATCTATTAGAAATATACATATTGATGCAGATGCAGTATTTTTAGGAAATATAGAATTAGCTCATAAAAAACAAATTTTTAAAATATTACCTATTTTACTTATCAATTTATTTTTTATTTGTATTTTTTATAAAGAATTAAAATTTTTTATTTTTGATCCATCTTTATTTTCGATTTTAGGATTTTCTACTACAATAATAAACTATTTACTAATGTTTTTGGTTTCTTTAACAACAGTTGTTTCCTTTGATCTTGTTGGTTCTGTTATGGTTATTTCTAGTATAATTGGACCTTCAGCTACTGCTTTTTTATTAAGCAAAAATTTGTTTAAATGTTTCCTTTTATCTTTATGGATTTCTTTTGTTAATACAAGTATAGGATATTTTTTAGGTATTTTATTTGATTTACCAATTTCTAGTTTAATTGCTTTTTTTAACTTAATTCATTTTTTAATTGTTCTTTGTTTAGAACCGAAAAACGGTTTTATAGCGAAAACTATTAAAAATAATAATCAAAAAAAATATTTTATGTTAATTACTTTATTAATACATTTAGAAAATCACAAAAAACAAAATATTTTAATAAAAGAATTAAACAAAAATTTCAAATGGTCTTTAAATAATCTTGAAAAATGTTTAAACAAAGCTCTCAAAAAAAACTATATTGAGTTTAGAAAAAAATATATTATCTTAAA
>NZ_JHUK01000007.1 GCF_003263355.1 Candidatus Phytoplasma oryzae
TTTAATTTTTAATTATTGATTTAAAATATTTTTATGTTATAATTTTAAAAATATTAAGTATTATTATTTATAGTTTAAAAATTAAAATTTAATTTTAACTATTTAGTAATTAAAAGTTTAATTTTTTTTATTTATTAATGATATTTATAATGATATTTATTTTAAATTCATTAGAAAATAATTGAGATTTTGTATGAAATATTTTTTATGAATTGATCTTTTATTAAAAATTAAAATTTATTATTCAGAGGTTAAAGAATAATGCAAAATGAGTATTTAAATTCTAAAAAAAATAATGTTTCTTTAATTAATCATTATTTGTCATTTTTATTAGTAGTTTCTTTTATATCTATATCTTTATTTATTTTTATTCGAGAAAAAAATTTGAGAAAACAAATACAAGATATAGATGTTTCTAAAAATTTTAAAGAATCATTAGAACCTATTATTCAACAAAATCAAGTATTATTAGAGGAAAATAAAAGATTAAAAAGTTTGACTTATCCATTTCCACAAAAAGATGGTAGTGTAGAGTTTCGTAGTTTAGTAACAAATCGAATACTTAGAAAAGAAGATCCTCATGGCAATATCTTTGAATATGATCCTCAAAATTTAAGTGATATTATTGTTAAAAAAATAGATAAAAATGGTAGAATAACCGAATATGACGGTAATACTAACAAAATTTATAAAATTACCGAAAAAAATGGAAATTGTGTATTAGCTAAAAATATTCCTAATACAAATATAAAAAATATAAAAGAATGTAATTTAACTTTTTCAGAATTAGAAGAAATGGGATATAATATTAAAGATTTAAAAGAATATGGTATTATTTTTGAATATTTTCAAAATTATGATGATTTTAAACAAGCTCAATATACTATAAAAGTGTTAAAAGAAAATGGATTTAGCGCTAAAGAGTTAAAATCTCTTGGTTGTTCTCAAAAAGAATTAAAAGATTCTAATTGTTTTACGATAGAAGAATTAAAAGATATTGATTTTGACTAATGTAGTTTATTTCATTAAATTAAAAAAATTAAGTTGGTTTTTTCAGACTTATTTATTCAAAATGTATATTTTATTTTTTATTTTAAGATAAAATAATGTATATAGAGTTAAAGTAAGTTATTTTTTGTTTATATATAAAAAAGATGTTATTATACTTGTGTTCTTGAAGAACAATTTCTAAATAAATCTTTAAAATTTGTTTTTTATTTATAAAAAATAAAATAGGAGGTTTAAGATTTTGTTTAATATAAGTAAAATGATTCATAAAAATTTATTTATTTATATTTCATGGATTTCAATATTTGTTTTTATATTGATATCATTATTTGTTCCTTCTCATGTTTTTGCTTCAGGTTTAGTAGAAAGTGAGGTTTTTAATAATCAAGAAAGCATTACTACTCCTAAGTTAACTAAATTGAAATTAAAATCAAATTTGGACTTGAATGCGCCTTCTTATTATATTTCGAAAAGAGTAAGTTTGTTGAATGCGATAAGAACTGAGGATATTGTAGCTAAAGTTATGGATGATATTCGACAAAAATTGGAAGTTTATTATGATCCAATGCTAGTTAACGATTTCTTTGGAATTCTTTTAAGTTCAGGTTTAGGAATTAAGCCATGGCCATATCGCGATATAGCTAAAATAACAGATCCAGAACAAAGAAGATATAAACAAATGCCAATGTATGATATAGATGATGTTATTGTATTAACAAAACAATGCGCTTTATTAAAATGTAAACTTTTAATGAATATTGCACAACAACTGTTAGATGAACACAGTTTTGTTGAAACTGAATCTTTGTTAGAATCAACGAAACAAAATATTGAATCACATGTAAACATATGTACACTCGAATTATTTTGGAAAACACAACAAGATGATCCAGATTTTCCAAATGAGTAAAATAGATTTTTTTATAAAAGAGTGAATTTTTAATAAATTATTTTATCGGTAAAAACTATCTTTTAGAAGATAGTTTTTTTTTTTAAAAAAATAATGTTTAAAATACAAAAAAATAATTATAATGTTAGTGTAGTGATTTTTAAGATTAAAAGAAAATCATTATTTTAAAAAATTTTGTATATTTTATTTTTCATAAATTTCAAAATGTTTAAAAACATTTAAAATAACATTAAAAAATTAAAAAAATTAAAAAAATTAAAAAAATTAAAAAAATTAAAAAAATTAAAAAAATTAAAAAAATTAAAAAAGAAAAGGTGCAATTTATAAATAATAAAAGAAAAAAAAATTCAATAAATTATTTAAATAATAAAAATAAAAATATTTCTTTTTATGTTTTATTATCTATTATAGTGTTATCAGCATTTGTATCAATATATTTTATTTTTTTTCATGAAAAAATAAAAGAAAAATTTTTTTCTAAATCAGAAGATAAATTAAGTTCCGCTATTATCAATAATTTAAGTCAAGAAAATAATATTTTAGAAGATATGGAACAAGTTATTTCGGAAAAATCAGATGATGAATTAGTGTCTGATGGTGATTATTATAGTTTAAAAAATCTTTTTCAAGAATCTGAAGAATTTCCAGTTCTAAAAGATAATGAAGAAAATCAAAATTTGGTAAATGATT
This sequence comes from Candidatus Phytoplasma oryzae, assembly GCF_003263355.1. Taxonomy (GTDB): domain Bacteria; phylum Bacillota_I; class Bacilli_A; order Acholeplasmatales; family Acholeplasmataceae; genus Phytoplasma; species Phytoplasma oryzae_B. The sequence goes on from NZ_JHUK01000007.1 coordinate 2,609, forward strand.
CCAAATCAGAATCAGCTTCGATTAACAAATTAGAAGAAAGTCTTGTAGAAGTTCCAAAATTTAATAAAGAAGATCAAATTTTAGCAAATGATTTAGAATCAGATTCGATTAACAAATTAGAAGAAAGTCTTTCAAATGAAGGAAATATGAATAATTCTATGATTAATCATTTAAAAAAAATTTTTCATTTTGACCAAAAAAATAAATCAGACAATAAAGCAGTTTTTCAAAAAGATATTGATAAAAAAAATAGAAGAATGTTAGGTACAAGTTTATTTAAAAAAAAAATATCAAAAAAAAAAATTAAAACAAAAAAATAAAAGAGGTTTTTCTATAAACAGAAATAAAAAATAAGTATAAATATAATCAAAAATAAAAAATAATTAATAAAAACAAAAAGATCTTTTAATATAAATTTAAGATCTTTTTATTTTTATTAGATAATTTAAAAAGTTTGAGCATTATTAAAACATTTTTTTAAATATTTTATAAAATTAAATATAAAATTATTTTTTATTTTTAATTAAAATATTTATAATTTTAATAAAATCATTAATTTTAATATTTTTGTTAGTTTCTTTAGAACCATATTTCCTAAATGTTATAGTTTGATTATTAACTTCTTGATCACCAATAACTATTTGAAAAGGTATTTTAGATTTTTGCGCAACTCTTATTTTATAATTTAGAGTTTCATTTTTATTATTTAATTCAGTTCTTATATTTTTGTTTAACAATATTTTTTTTATTTTCAATGCGTATGATAAATGATATTGATTATTAATAGGTATCAAAACTGCTTGAATTGGAGCTAACCATAAAGGAAAAACAGCTTTATTTTGTTCTATTAAAAAAGCTACAAATCTTTCCATAGTAGAAATAATAGCTCTATGGATAACAATTAAATCATGTAATTGATTATCTTCTCCTATAAAACTTAAATTAAATCTTTTTGGCAATAAAAAATCTAGTTGTATAGTTGATAAAGTTTCTTCATTTCCTAATGCTGTTAAGACTTGAATATCTAATTTAGGTCCATAAAAAGCTGCTTCTCCCACTTTTTCTTGAAAAGATATATTTTGTTTTTTTAATATTTCTTTCAAAATAGATTCTGCTTTATCCCACATTAAATCATCATTGAAATATTTATGTTTATTATTAACATCTCTAGTACTTAAATTAAAAAAATATTGTTTAATATTAAAATCTTTGTAAACTTCTAAAATTAAAGAAATAATATTAATAAATTCTTCTTTGATTTGAGTTTCAGTTAAAAAAATATGAGCATCATTTAAAGTCATTTCTCTTGTTCTTTGTAAACCAGATACAGCTCCAGAATGTTCATAACGATGCATCATGCCTAATTCAGCAATTTTAATAGGTAAATCTTTATAGCTGTGTAACTTTTTTTTAAAAATCATCATATGATGGGGACAATTCATAGGACGTAAAATTAATTCTTCTTTATTTTTAAGATGCATAACAGGAAACATATTTTCGTGATATAACTCTAAATGTCCTGATATTTTATATAATTCAGTATTAGCTAAAATAGGAGTATAAACATGTTGATAATCATTTTCTATTTCTTTATCAACAATATATCTTTCTATAATTCTTCTTATAGTTGCTCCTTTTTCTAACCAAAAAGGTAGACCTAAACCAACTTGAGAAGAAAACATGAAAAAATTATGTTTTTTATTAATATTTTTATGATCTCTCTCTTTTCTTTCATCTAAATCATTTAAATATTTTAATAAATCTGAATAATTAAAAAAAGAAATACCATAAATTCTAGTTAATACTTTATTTTTTAAATCACCTTTAAAATAAGAACCAGATATTTTTAAAATTTTAAAATATTTTATTAAATTAGTGTTTATTAAATGAGGACCTTGACATAAATCTGAAAATTCTCCTTGTATATAAATACTTACAAAAGATTCATAAATTTTTTCTAATGTTTCTTTTTTATACGGATTATTAATAAATAACTTAAAAGCTTCTTTTAAATTAATTTCTTTTCTAGTAATATTTAAATTTTCCTTGATAATTTGATTCATTTTTTCTTCTATCATTGTAAAATCTTTTACAGAAGCATTATTATTTTGAAAATCAATATCACAAAAAAAACCTTCTGAAGAAACATAATCTTGGACTAATAAAGATTTAGGAAAAATTCTTTTAATAGCTTGTGCCATTAAATGAGCTGTACTATGGTTAAGAATTTCCCAACCTTTTTGATCTTTTTCAGTTATAATTTTTAAAAATCCATCTTTTGTTAAAATTTTATTTATATCTATTAATTGATTATCTAAAAATGCAGCAACAGGTTTTGTTAAAAAAGTTAAATTTTCTTTTTTAATTATTTCTAAAGTTGTAATATTAGATGAAAATTTTTTTTCTATTATTTGGTTATTATTTTTTATTCGAATATTAATCATTTTTTTGTAATATAAAATATTTTTCTCCTTAATTTTTTAAAAAAAATTATTATAAAATTAAATAAATAATAAAAAAAAATAATTTTTTTAAAGCTATTTTCCTAAACAAAATTTCTTAAACAGTTCATTAATTAAAATATCATTATTCGGTTGATAACCTCTAATTTCGTTCAAAGCATTAAAAGCTATTTTTAAATTAATAGTATGAATATCTATAGGTATATTTCTTTTAATATCTTTTTTAATATTTTTTAAAGAATCTAAAGCTACCCTAATTTGTTGAATATGTCTTGCGTTTGAAAAATAATTAAAATCTTCACTTTTAATAGAATTTAAATTAAAAAAATCTATAATTGTTTTTTTTAAAATATTTAGACCTTTTTTATGAATATTAGAAATAAAAACTATTTTTTCTTGAAATTGAGATGAATCTAGTTTAGGAAATAAATCTGTTTTATTTATAACTAAAATTCTTGGATATTTTTTAGTTAATTTTAACAAAAATTCATCTTCTTCAGATAAATGTTGACTATAATCAAGTAATAGTAAAACTAATTCAGCTTCTTCCAAAATATTATATGTTTTAGAAACGCCTATTTTTTCTAAAGGATCTTGGGTTTTCCTAATACCTGCTGTATCTATTAATAATAATGAGATACCATTAATGTTTATATATTCATGAACAAAATCTCTTGTGGTACCGGCAATATTAGATACAATTGCTCTTTCTTTATTTAAAAGAGTATTAAAAAGACTTGATTTACCCACATTGGGTTTGCCGATAATTATAGTTTTAATACCTTTTTTTAATAAACGCATTTTATATGAAGAATCTAAAATTTTTTCTATTTTTTTAATTAATTTTGTTAATGAGGGGAAAATAATTTCATTAGTCATAGTTTGAATATCTTCGTATTCAGGATAATCAATATTTACTTCAATTTTTCCTATTAAAGTTAAAATTTCTTGATTCAAAGATTTTATTAATTTTGAAGTTTCTTTATGAAGACCTAAATTAGATAATTTAATGGCGTTTTTATTTTGAGCATTAATTAAATCCATAATAGATTCGGCTTGTATTAAGTCTATTTTCCCATTCAAAAAAGCTCTTTTACTGAATTCACCTGGTTGAGCTATTCTGATATCTAAACTTAAAATTCTTTCTAATAAAAGCTGAGTTAATAAAATACCACCATGGCAATTAATTTCTACAATATTTTCTCCGGTAAAAGAGGTAGGTTTTTTAAAAACAGAAACTAAAACTTCGTCTAAAATTTGTTTATTTTCATCTAAAATAAAACCATGATGAATAGTATGCGAAGGTACTTTTAAAAGATTTATTTTTTTAGAATTTTTAAAAATTTTATTAATTTTTTTTATAGATTGAGAACCGCTAATTCTGATAATACTAATACTTCCTGTTCCTAAAGGAGTAGCAATAGCTGCAATAGTATCTTCTAACATAATTTTTACCTTTAAATTTTTCTATCTTGTATTATTATACACTTATTTATGATTCGTAGATATCTTTTTTTGTTGTTGAAATGTTTTAAAAGATTCTTTTAGTAAATTAATAATTTTTTCTACTTCTTCTATTGTTTTTACAATAACACCGCAAGCTCTAAAATGACCTCCGCCACCGAATTGATTTACGATATGATCAATTCTTGGACCACTAGTACGAATACTTAATTTCCAATGATTATTTATTTCTACAATAAACATCCATATAGGATAATTTTCGGTATTACTTAAAATATTAGTGCCAGAAACAACATCTTCAATTTTGAGATTAAACTTATTTCTTATTTCTTCAGAAATTTTTATATATATAAGACCTTCTTCAGCAATAAAATTATTTAATACATAACCTTGAAATTTTAAAACTTGAACATTTTTAGAATTTATTTTTTGATCTATTTCAAAAACATTTAAGTTATAATTTAGTAAATTTGAAGCTACTTTTAAGGTTTGACTATCTACTCTTTCAAAACGAAAATTTCCTGTATCCGAAACTATACCCACATAAATAGCTAAAGCCCCTTTTGGATTTAATTTAAAATTATTTTTTTCTTTTAAAAAATAAATCATTTGAGAACAAGAAGAAAAAGAACTATCTACCCATTGATAATCACCAATATTTTCGATTAATAAATGATGATCAATTCTAATAATTTTTTTGCCCAAATTATATCTATTATCACTAATAACATTGCTTTGACCACAATCAACTATAAATACTAAAGCATTTTGATAAACTTGATCATCAATTTGATCCATTTTTCCTAAAAAAGATAATTTTTTGTTTATTTCTCCTACGATAAAAACTTTTTTTTTAGGGAAAGTAGTTAATATAATTTCTTTTAGTCCTATTTGTGATCCATAACAATCACCATCAGGATTTTTATGTCCATGAATAATAATAGTATCATAGGATTCAATTTGTTGTTTGATAAAATTCATTTTTATTTTCCTTTACTAAAACTTAAATTATTTATTAATAAATAGTTATTCTTTGAATAGCTTCTTGAAATAATAAATCAACTTCTTTTTTTAAATTATATTGTTTAGTATTATTCTCTAAAGCAAGTATATTGATAAATAATTCTGTCAAAATATTTCTAAAAAAAGCAGATCCTTCATAAAAAGATGGAGCAAAAAAAGTTTGATCTTTATTTTGAATATCATCTTTAAATTCTAAAATAAAATTAATAAATTTATAATAAAATATTTTTTTTTTTTTATTCAATTTTTCTTCATCAGATAAATTATTATTAAATTTTTCTAATTCTTGTTTGATTTGTTTCTCATGTTGTTGATTTTGTAATTTTATTTTTTCAAAATCTTCTTTAACATCTTTTCTCGAAAAAATAACTCCTGTTCCTTCTTGAATAATTTTAGTATATGTTTCTTTAGATGTTAAGTGTTTTAAAAATAACCAAGAAGCTAACATTTCATCTTGATCGGAAGAATAAAACAAATTGATATTAGATCCTTGTAATAAATAATTTCTTTCACAAAATACATTTTTATTGTTATCTGATATACAAGATGTTGGAAAAGAAGTTATTTCGGGATAAAAATTATTATTAATTAAACTAGAACTTCTTCTTGTACTCGAGATAAAAAAACAACTTTTTTGTTCTTTGAAAAAATCTTGTAAATTTCCTTCACCACTTAATTTAGTAGTAGTTAATAAATTTTTATCAATAAATTCTTCTTTAAAATACATCATTCTTTCTTTAATTATGTTTTGTCTTAAAAAGTCTTCTGCTTCTTTTTTGTTTGAAGGTAAACTATTTTTATTTTGTTCACTATCAATAATGAAAAAATTAGATTCACTTTCTATAATAATAGGAATAAAACTTTGATCTTGGGTTTTTTTTTGTTTTATAGCAAGAGCAATTTTTTGTAATTCTTCCCAAAATAAAGGTTTTTGAATAATACCTTCTTTATTTATTTTGTCATCAATAATTTTTTTTAATTCTATATCTTTAATTTCTTTTTCCTGAATTTCTTTTAAAATATTGCTATTATAAAACATAACTTCTGTTGTTTTTAAAAAAGGAAAGAAAAAAAAATCTTTATGATTTGTATTTTCATCTAATGAAACAGAAGATAAAAAACTTGGAAAAAACTTGTCTTGAGAATTATTTTTAAAGTCTTCATCATTTGCCATAAATAAACTTAAAGGAACTATTTTTCTAGATTTAGCATAAGATTGTACATGATCAGGATAAGATAAGCTTAGGTGTGGTTGTTGATTAACCGGTAAAGAATTAGAAATACTTTTATAAATTTGTCCCCAATTTCCTTTTGAAAAATGTAAAATTTCAATATGGAATTTTTCTTTAAATTTTTTAATTATTTTATCCATTAATATTTGTTCTTGTGGATACAAATTATGCCAAAAAACAATTTTAACTTTTTTATTTTTAAAATATTGTTTTTGTAAATCATCATTATAAAAATTTTTTTTCATTGTTTTTTCTAATTCTAAATAATCATTTACAATTTTTTGTTGATTTGTTTTGGGTTTAATTTTATTATCTATTAAAATTAAAAATAAAATAATAAAAAAAATAATAATAACCAAAAAAATATCTTTAAAATTAACCTTTAATACCACTATGGCTTTCTCCAGAAATAATATATTTTTTAAAGAAAATAAAAATAAAAAATAAAGGTAAATTAATCAAAACAGAAGCTGCCATTTGAATATTTACTGAATCTATTTCTGTTTCTAAATCAAATTTTTTTCTTAACATATTGGTTAATAATTCAGCTCCTACCAATTCTGGCCAAGCATAAGCGTTCCAAGCAGCTACTATTCTGAAAATAATGGTGATAATAATAGTTGCTTTAGTAATAGGTACTAATATTTTCCAAAGATAATACCAATTATTAGCACCATCTACTTTGGATGTATAATATATTTCTTTAGGAACTCTTTCAAAAGTTTTAATTAATAATAAGGTATGAACTGTATTATTCAAATAAGGAAAAATCATAGCTAGATCTATACCAAAAGGAATTTTTGATTTTTGACCTGTATTAACCCATCCTAATTTAGTGACTGTTCTAAAATTTGTTAAAACTAAAGTTTCACTTGCTATCATCAAACTTAATATTAATAAAATTAGTATAACATTTTTCATACGAAATTTTAAATGGCTTAAAGTGAAAGCTGTTAAAATACAACAAAAAGTACCTAATAAAGTTGAAAAAAAAACCATTCTGAAAGTATTACAAAAAAATTTGAAAAAAGCAAATTGTCCTGAAAAAACTTTTTTATAATTACTAAAAAAATAACCATATTTTGGTAAAAACAAAGGATTGTTATTTATAATATCTTTCATAGATTTTATAGATAAAATAAACATTAAATAAAATGGTATAGAAAAAAAAATAACAAAAGAAGATAAAAAAATAAATTTAATAAAATCACAAAAACGGATTTTTTTTATAAAAAAAAATTTTTTTAAAAATTTTTTTTTGTAATTATTAATTTTGTTCATTTTTTACGTTTTAAAAATTCACCTTTTTTAGAAATATAAAAACTTATGGTTGTGAAAAAAATAGAAATAAAAAATAAAATCATAGCTGCTGCTGCTCCTTTAGAATAAGAGTTATAAGAAGAATTGGATAATTGTTCATAAATATAACCAACAATAGTTTGAATTCTAAAATTAGCTCTTTTACCGAATAATCCAATAATAGATTCATATTCTTTAAAAACTGCTAGCATTTCTATAATGAACTGATAAAAAATAATAGGTATTAATAAAGGAAGTGTTATTTGTGTAAAAATACGCCATTTTGAAGCTCCATCTATTCTAGCTGCGTTATAATAAGATTTATTTATATCTTGCAAAGCTAAAACAAAGACAAATATTTTAAATGATAGTCTTGTCCAAATATTATAAAAAATAAGAACAAACATTTTATGACTATAAGGAGCAGATAAACTAATCCAATTTTGATATTTAATACCAAAAAAAGATAAAAAAATATTAAATAAACCTTCTGGTTTTTGAGGAACAAATCCGAAATTATGATAAAAAAACATACCAAAAACCATTCCCATAACTATAGTATTAGATAATAAAGGCAAAAAGAAACAAGTTTTAAAAAAATTTTTTAAAAAATAATTTTTAATACTTTGCAAAATTAAAGCAATCATTAAAGCTATAAATAAAGATATAGGAACAGAAAATAAAACCAATATTAAAGTATTTTTGAAAGCAATACGAAAATCATAATCTTGAAAAATTAATTTATAGTTATTAAAATTTATTATATTACCAAAAGTATCACTAAACTTATCATAATCCGGATTAAAAGAAATAATTAAACTCTTGATAAGAGGGAAAAAAGTAAAAATTATTAAACTCAATAAAGTGAGAGATAAATATAACCAATGTATTTTATTTTTTTTACCTGCTATTTCAAACATTTAATAAATCCTATTACCGTTTTTTTTATCAAAAATAAAACATCTTTCTTTATTAACATTAAAATAAAACTTTTTTTTATTAACATTATTTAAATCTAATTCTTTTTGTTTGTAAGTAGGAATAATAATTTGAAAATTTTTATGAACAGAATTAGAATTTTTACCAATTAAAATAAGTTCTCTGCCGATATTTTCTAGAGCTACTCCTTCTACTTCTAAAACACCTTTTTCTTCTAAAATATACCCCTCAGGCCTAATTGCAACATATACTTTTTGTTTAAAGTTAATGATATTTTTATGCAAAAAAAGAGTTTTTTCTCCTATTTGAATTTTATTTTTATCTAAAAAACCATTAAAAACAGAAATATGTGGAATTCCTAAAAAAGATGCTACAAATAAATTAGAAGGATTATTATAAATTTCTTTAGGTACATTTTTTTGTTGAATTACACCTTTATTCATTACATAAATTTGATCACTAATAGACATTGCTTCTTCTTGATCGTGTGTAACAAAAATAGCGGTTATTTTAATTTTTTTTTGAATTCTTCTAATTTCTTCTCTCATTCTTAAACGTAATCTAGTATCTAAATTAGATAAAGGTTCGTCTAATAATAAAACTTTAGGATTCTTAATTAAAGCTCTTGCTATAGCTACTCTTTGTTGTTGACCACCAGAAAGTTCATTGGGCTTTTTTTCTAAATATTCTTCAATAGAAGATAAAATAGCAATTCTTTTTAGCTCTTTTTCTATTTGATCTTTCGATACTTTTAAATTTTGAAGTGGGAAAATAACATTTTGTTTAACTGTCATATGAGGATATAAAGAATAATTTTGAAAAACTAATCCAATTCCTCTTTTTTCAGGAGGAAGATTAGTAACATCTTTATTTTCGAAAAAAATTTTACCTTCACTTACTTGTGTAAGTCCGGCAATCATATAAAGAATTGTAGATTTTCCGCATCCAGAAGGTCCTAATAGACTAATCATTTCTCCTGTTTTAACTTTTATATTAATATTTTTAACAGCATAATTTTTTTGTTTATTTTTTTTATTTAAAAAAAATTTTGAAACATTTTTTAGTGTAATTCCCATAAAAATAAAATTTCCTCATTTTTTAATAATTTTAAATTTTGTTATTTTTTTAAAGAAATACTTTTAGAAATTCTAGGAAAAGCGATTACATCTCTTATGTTTTCTAAGCCTGTTAAAAAAAGCAAAAATCTTTCAAAACCTAAGCCAAAACCTGAATGAACACAACTACCGAATCGTCGTAAATCTAAATACCATTCTAACTCATCTTTTGAAATATTAAATATTTTCATTTTTTCTTCTAAAATTTCTATTCTTTCTTCTCTTTGAGAACCACCAATTAATTCACCAATTTTAGGCACTAATAAATCCATAGCAGCTACAGTTTTATTATCATCATTATTTCTCATATAAAAAGCTTTAATTTCTTTAGGCCAATTAATAATAAAAACAGGTTTTTTAAAAAAAACATCTGTTAAGAATTTTTCATGTTCTGTATATAAATCCATACCATAAAAAGGTTTTATTTCGAAATTAATTTGATTTTTTTTCAAAATATCAATTGCATTTTCATAAGTAATTTGTGGAAATTTTTCTAAATCTGATATATATTTTAATCTTTTAATTAAATTAGATTCTATATTTTGATCTAAAAATTCAAAATCTGTTTTATTCTTTTCTAAACAAAATTTAATTACATTTTGAATCATTTTTTGCGCTATTATAATATTATCTTGTAAATTAAAAAAAGCCATTTCTGGTTCAATCATCCAAAATTCTGATATATGGCGTATAGTATGAGAATTCTCAGCTCTAAAAGTAGGGCCGAAAGTATAAACTTTACTAAAAGCCATAGCAAAAGCTTCAGCTTCTAACTGTCCTGTTACAGTTAAAAAAGTTGCTTTACCAAAAAAATCCTCTTTAAAATTAATTTTTTTATTTTCATTTGTAGGTATTTTTTTAAAATCTAATGTTGTTACTTTAAATAATTCACCTGCGCCTTCGCCATCACTTGTTGTGATTATAGGCGTATGGACTTGAATAAAATCTTCATTTTGAAAAAAATTATTTATAGCGCAAGTAACTGTATTTCTAATTCTGAAAATAACACCAAATAATCTTGTTCTTAATCTTAAATGTGCTATTTTGCGTAAAAAAGAATTAGAATGTTTTTTAGGTTGAATGGGATATGATAATAAATTTTTATTAAAAAAAAATATTTGAGAAGATAATAATTCAAAAGGTTGTTCTGTTTTTTTTGTTTTAATTAAAATCCCTTTTACACATATTGCAACACCTATTTGTAAATTTTCTTTAATAATATTTAAATTAATATTATCATTATTTTTTAACACAATTTGTAAATCTTTTACAAAACTACCATCATTGATATTAATAAAAAATATTTTTTTTTGAAAACGACAATTTTTTATCCATCCATTAAGGTAAATTTCTTTGTCTACTAGCAAATTATGATTATCATAAATATTTTTTATTAAATAAGTTTCTTTCATTTTTTTAATAAAATCCTTAATTTCTTTGTTAATATTAATTATTTTAGAAAAAATATATTAGTAAAAATACTATTTTTCACATTAATTTTTAAAATATTTAATTTTTAAAATATTTAATTTTTAAAATATTTAATTTTTAAAATATTTAATTTTGAAAATATTCCTTAAAATATTTAATTTTATTTTAATTATCAAAAATATAAAAAAAAAGAAATTAATTAAATTAAAAAAAATAATTATAAGTATAAAATCTAATTGTCATTTAAATTATATTTTATTTCTTGTATGATTGTCAAGAAAAATAATATTAAAATATAATTTAATCAAAAATTTAGTTTTTTTTATTAATTTTTTCTATTATTAATCGGAAAATTAAATATCCACAATTTTTTATCTTATGTATCCAATAAAAAAAAGAAATATGCTATAATTTATAAGAAGTGTTAAAAAGAATATAATATTGTTTTATTCTAAATTTTTATATTTTTTCAAAATAAGGTATAAAATATAAAAAAACTAAAATTTTTTAAATAGTTTAGCAATAGAATAAATAATTTTTTTAGGAAATAAAAA
>NZ_JHUK01000008.1 GCF_003263355.1 Candidatus Phytoplasma oryzae
CATAATTCTATCTCGATTCAAGTCCCGTCCGGACCGCCATTTAATTTATTATTGATTTTTTTTGTTATTTAAGGCTCTGTAGCTCAGTAGGTAGAGCAGTGGGGGCGTTAGTAAGAGCATAAATGTAAGAGATTTTTTTAGGTATCTCCCTCTCCATGATAATGAGAGGATTCAACGGACTTACCTGATTTTGAAGAACAATAATCCGAAAGGATAAAAGGGAAAAAAGCATGTCCGTAAAGAAACTAAAAGATCAAAATCGTGAATGATTTAAATATCATTGTCTTAATTAGCAGTTTCAAGAAAAAGATAAAATAAGGTTGAATCATTTATTTAATGTGATCAAGAGCAAAGAATAGTGGCAAATTCTACGGCATTAGGGAAGGTTGAACGATAAAATACCAAATACCTAATAAAGAAATGGTATGCAGGAAAAAAGTCACTGTACTGTAATACATTATCAACAGAAATAAAATTCTGTCATAATTTCTTCACTAAGATAATATAAATAAATTTTTGATTTATAAAAAAAATAATTTATAATATTATTCTATTATTAGTCTCCAACCGATATTTATTATTTCCTATCATTTATAGCTACCTAAGAAGACCTAAAATCCATGATTAAACAATAAAGTTACCAGTTTAATCTATACTATAATAGTTAAATAGGATCATGGTTGCAGAGCCGACATAGTAGTCGTAAGAGTCATGTCTTACCAGGGAAAATGGGAAAGCCATTTACAAGGCGAAGGAAGGCAGAGAGATCCATAAGATATATTTATATCATTAATAAACTATGAAATCTTAAAGTTTATAGATGGCCAGTATAAATTAAATATTTATTATTACATAATTGAAAATATTTAGTTTTATTAAGAAAGAAAATAATTTTGTGTGTATCTAAACTTTTAAAAAAAGGTAATTTTTAAAAGTTGAACTTGGAAAGCCGGATGCGTGGAGACATGCCTGTCCGGTTTGGGTGGGGGCTCACTAAAACCTTATTAGTAAATATAAAGGCGTAGTGTTTCTATCCACATCCTGAAGAGCCACGTTGCGGCAGTTCGATTCTGCCCGGAGCCACCATTATTTTAATGAATTGATTTTTTATAAAAAATATTTTTTATTTTTTAAAATTTAAAAAATAAAATAAATATGTTTTGTTAGAAAGAGAAAAATGATAAAAAAAAATAATTTTTTTTATAAAAAAGCTATTATTTTTTTTTCTTTTTGTTTATTATTAATAAATTATTATTTATTTAATTTTTTATATATTTACGGTATGAATGAGGAAAGAAACGATAATATTAATCGAGAATTACTTCCTCTTGTAAACAAAAAAAATAATAAACCCATTACCTTAAATAAAATAAATAATAATAATTTAGTTCATGAATGTAAATATCAATTAAATAAACAAAAAAAATATGATTGTCTTTATTGGAAGCATGATTTAGGTTCTTTATTTTCTAAAAAAGTTAGATTATTTTATGGTATACCTGATGTAAAAAAAGTACCTTGTATGTCATTCCAAGAATGGTTAAATTTAAAACAATTTTTGTATGCTTTATTCAATTATCATATTCCAAAATTAGATTTTTTATTTAATTTGATTGATTTTTTTCATTTAAAAGAAGAATTTATAGATGAAAAATATGATAGAATAGCTTTAGATAGTATTCACTTTTGTCGTTTGCTAAAAAAAACACCTTCTTTAGGTTGTTTTTATTTTGAAGAAAAAGATTTAAATTTAATTGATTTTGTTAATATTTCTTTTTGTAATTGTAAAATATCTGGTTATTCAGTTTTAGAATTAATACAAGAAATTTTTAATTTAAATCGAGAAGAATTAGATAATTTTTTAAAACATTTATTTCAATATTTAAATTATTTAAACGAAGAATTTGATGATAATCATAAAAAAAATTCAGAAAAAGTTTTTATTTCTATAGATAAGTTTTTAGAAGAAATTACTAAAAATAATGATAATATTGATGATTTAGATAAAAGTTTACTTTTTCACTTAATAAAAAACTTAGTTCATCATTTTTTTTCAGAATCTTTTTTGATTAATTTTGATGTAGAACAAAATAATATTTATAAAAAACCATTAAAAGAATGTAAAATGAAATTACGATTTTCTCAAAAACATAAAACTGTTGGTTTTTTATTAGAAATTCAATATGATGAAGAACAAAAAATATATCTTTGTTTTTATGAAATTTTTAGGAATAAAATAAACAATATAGAAAAAATAAAACTTATTGAAAAAATTTTAATTTCTTATAAAGATAAAGAAAATTCTATTTTTTTAAATCATTTATTAATTAATTTTTCTAAATCTAAAAAATTTTTTAATAAAAAAGTTATTTTGTTTGGAGCTGATATTAAAGAAATAGTTTAAATTATTTTTTATTAATTTCAATAAAATAAACAATTTTTTTATTTTTTCAGGTACAAAATAATTATTATTTATTTATTTTTTAAAACTTCAGGTTTGGGATAAATAGAGATTTTTCATCAAGATTAATTTATTATTTATATTAACGTATAAATATTTGATATAAATAATATTTAAAACTTTATTAAAAATATTAACTAAAAAATAAAATTACTTTTAATTAACTATTTATGTTGATTGAAAGTAATTTTATTTAATATTAATGAAATATTGATGTTTAAATCAATATTATTAAAAAATTATTATAAACTCATTATTAAAATATTTAAATAAAATTTTTGATATGTTAATAATTTTTTAATATGATTTAACGAATTTTATTTAAATATTTAATAACAAAAATTATATTAAAATAATTTAGTTTAAATATGATTGGAAAAGAAAATGGAAATTTTAAAAAAAATTGATTCAAGCAGAATTAGTGAAAAAAAATTTATTGTTTTTATTGAAATTTCAAAAGGAAGTTCCAATAAATATGAATTAGATAAAGAAACAGGTTTGTTAATTTTAGACAGATTTTTATCTACTTCTTTTGTTTATCCCGCTAATTATGGATTTATTCCTTTAACTTATTGTGACGATAATGATCCTTTAGATGTTTTTGTATTATCTAAAAAAATTTTAGATCCGATGATTTTAGTAGAATGTAGAGCTATTGGTGTTATTAAAATGGTTGATAATAATGAATCAGATGAAAAAATTATTGCTGTACCGACTCAAGATTTATTTATGAAATCTTATAAAAATATTGAAGATATTCCTTCTTCTTTTTTGTTAGAACTTGAACATTTTTTATTACATTATAAGGATTTAGAAAAAAAAAGAGTTTTTATTAATAAAATAGAAGATAAGGAACAAGCTTTATTAACAATAAGAAAATCTTTGTTTAATTATAAAAAAATGAAATTTTAATAATTATTTTTTTTATTAAGAATATTTTAAAAGTATTTTTTTAAATAGATTTTATTTTAAATTAATATAATTAATTAATTTAGTTATTTAGGATTTGAAAATAATGATAAAAACAATTATTACAAACAAAAAAATTTTTTATAATTATTTCTTAGAAAAAAAATATGTAGCAGGTATTAAATTATTAGGTCATGAAGTTAAATCAATTCGTTTAGGAAAAGTTACTTTAGATAATGCTTATATTAAAATAAAAAATAATGAAATTTTTATTTTAAATATGTTAGTTTCTAAATATAATTTAAATAATTTTTTTTATGATTATGATGAAAAAAGACCTAAAAAACTTTTATTAAAAAAAAAAGAAATTTTAAAAATTAATAGTCAAATGAAAATTAAGGGTTTTGTTGTTGTACCGACTAAAATTTTTATATATAAAAATTTATTAAAGTTAGAAATTTTTTTAGCCAAAGGTAAAAAAAGATTTGACAAAAAAAAAGTCCTCAAAGAAAAGGAGATAGAACTCAAAATTAAAAAAATGATAAAAAAAGATACTTATTATTGAATAAAAAAATACTTATAAAAATTTTTATAAGTATTTTCTAACAGTAGGTATGAAATCATTAATAAATATAAACCATTTATGTAATATAGATGATTTAATTTTGTCTATAAAATTATTATTCTCACTTTTTTCATTTACAGAATCTGATGGTGATAATATGTTTAATTGTTGAAATACTCCTGAAATATTTTCTTTCGGTTCTTTTTCTTCTGCAATTTTATATAAAGATGCTCCTAAAAAAGCTCCTAAAAACATGTAAAAAAGAATACTTATTATTTTTAAAAAAAACATTTTATTTAAAAATTTTCCTTTTCTAATTATAAATATAAGTTACTTATAAATTATTTTCCTTCATTATTATTTTAACATAGTTTATATTTATTAAACAAATAAATTATATTAAAATAATTTTTTTAATTATTATATGAAAATTAGCGAAATAAAATATATAATTATAATATAGTAGAGGAGATGAAATTTAAAAATATTTTTAATTATGTTAAATTCAATTTTAATTTTATTAAAAAGAAAATGGAAAATTTATACATTAGTTTTAGTATTATTTTCTATTTTACTTTTTATTTATTTATATTTTTTTAAGAATCAAAAAAATGATAATTTATTAGTTGATAATGTTTCATTATCTTTGCAAGATACACAAAAAAAAATGAATAAAGTTCATTTGCATTATTCATTGAATGAACAAAATAATTTGTTAATAGTAGATTTTTTTTATGATGAAGAATTAAAAAATATTAATTTTTTAAAAAAACAAGTATTTGATATTTCCAGTCAGAAAGTAATAAAGCAATATTTTCAAAATGGTTTAATACAAGTTTTTGATATTTCAACAGGTAACATTAATCAACAACAATTACCTAATGGCAGAATTCATTTAATTTATTATAATGGTAAGTTTGTAAGATTATACGATATTCAAGAGAAAAAATTCATTTCAAAAAGAGACTTAAAATTACAAAATGTTAATGAAGAAATAAAAAAATATATAAAAAAGTATGAAAAAAATCATTCTATTATTAAAGAACATTATGAAGAAATTTTAACAGTTTTAAACCAATTAAAACAAAATCCAACATTATCTATTCAAATTATTAATGAATTTAATAAAGAAAAAATAGAAAATATAGAACTTAATGATAATTTAATAAAACATTCAACAGAATTTAAAACACAAAAAGATGAAATGTCATCAGTATCATCAAAATTAAAAAATGAAGAATTTGATATGATCAGATATAATGATGATTTTTCTAGTGACATAGAATATACTGAAAACAAAATTGAAGAAATTAATGAAAAAACAGATAATTTACAAAATAATGATAATAATTTATCAGAACAAATTGAAGAAATTAATGAAAAAACAGATAATTTACAAAATAATGATAATAATTTACCAGAACAGTCTGAAAAAAGTTCTATTTTAAATGATTATGCTGATTATAGCAAAAGCGATCATATAGAATTTAGTGATAATATTGAAGAATTTCCATCTGATATTGATGCTAATTCTAGAAAATTAAGTGTTTTTAAACGAAATAGATTTAAAAGATTAAAATTAAGAGGTCGCGTAGGTCTATTATTTTCAATTTTATCTAATTTTTTTTAATATTTTATTTAGTTTAAATATTTTTTAGAATTTTTTAAATAATTTTAAAAAATTTTTATTTATTTTTAATAGTTAAAAATAGTTAAAATTACGTAAATATTTATGTAATTTTAAATTATTTTTTTTATTTTGTGGCAAAAGAGAAAAAATATGCATTGTATAAATAAAAAATGTTAAATTTAAATAAATACCGTCTTCAAAAATTAATTTTAGGTTCTTTTTTAATTTCTCTTGCTATTGTTTTATCTCAAATCAACAGATTTTTTCCTATAATTTTTAATAAATCTCCTTACACAGAAAATAGCTTTTTTTGTTATTGGTATTTTCCTTTTTTGATAATTGGTTTTTTATTTAATTTGCGTTATAACCTATTTTTTTTATTCATTTATTCTTTTTTAGATTTTTTTATTTTTTCCGGAGAAAAAAATTTTATAAAAATATATTTTTTAAGTAGTAATAATACTTATTTATCTACATTAAATCAAAAAAAACAAATTTTTATTTTTTTAAATGTTTTTTTTTGGGGAACTTTGATTCCGGTTTTATCTTATTCTTTTACTTATTTTTTTTTATTTTATCAAAAAATAAATTTTACAAAATTTTTTTTATTTTCTTTTATGATAATTATGATACAAAGTTTTTCGCGTTTTTTATGTGGTTTTTTTTGTTATTGGGGTCCTAATACTAAATATTTTTTTTTAATTTATAATAATATTATTTCTTTAAATAAAACAAATAATTCACTTTTATTTTATTATTTTTTAATGTTTTTTTGGAATTTTATTCCTGTTTTAACTTCTAATTTAATTCTTTTAATTTTATTTTTTATTTTTAGATCTTTTATATTAAAAAATGATTTTTTAATCAAGTTTAAATGATAAAAATTATTAAAAATAAAATTAAAAAAAATATTAATAATTGTTAATATTTATCAATTATTAATATTAAAGTAAAAAGATATAAAATAAAATATTTTGAAAAAATACAAATGTTAAATTTATTATATTTTATTATAATATTGACAGTTATTATTTTTTATTTTATAATTGAACTGTAAGAATTAGATGTTTATTATATTATTTTTATTAGAAAGTAGGTTTTTATAAAGAAAATGTCAGTTAAAATTCGTTTGCAACGTTTTGGTGCTCATAAAAAACCTTTTTATCGTATAGTAGCTATAGAATCTTGTAAAAAAAGAGATGGAAAATTTTTAGATATTATCGGCACTTATTCACCATTTAAAAAATTAATTAACATATATTCTGACAAATTGAGCAAAAGATTATCAATGGGTGCTCAGTTATCGCCGACAGTTAAAAATTTATTAAAAAAAAATCAGAAAAAATCAGGAAAAGAAAAAGTTTAATTATTTTTGAATTATATGAATTTTTTATATAGAATATATCAAAATATTTTTTTATTATTTTAATTTATGATATTCGATATTATTACTATTTTTCCTAATTTTTTTGATTTTTTTTTGCATAATTCTATTATTAAAAGAGCTTATTTAGAAAAAAAAATTATAGTTAATTTGTTCGATTTAAGAAAATATAGTCATAAAAAAAATAATCAGATAGATGATTCTCCTTATGGAGGCGGAGCAGGCATGTTATTAGCTTTTCCACCTTTTTATGATTGTCTTTCTAATATAAAAAGAACTTCTAAGAGTAGAATTATTTTATTATCTCCACAAGGAAATGTTTTAAAACAAGAAAAAATTATTGATTATGCAGAAAATTTTACGCAATTAATTATTTTATGCGGGAATTATGAAGGCGTTGATGCTCGCATTTTAAAGTTTATTGATGAAGAAGTTTCTATAGGTGATTATATTTTAACAGGCGGAGAAATTTCAGCTATGGTTTTTATCGATTCTATAACTAGAATTTTACCAGGAGTAATCAAAAAAGATTCTTATTTATATGATTCTTTTCAAAATGGTTTATTAAAATATCCACAATATACTAGACCACAAAACTATAAAGGAGAAAAAGTACCTTCTATTCTTTTGTCTGGGAATCATCAAAAAATAAATGAATGGCGTCAAAAAGAAAGTTTAAAAATTACTTTTTTAAAAAGACCTGATTTGTTTAAAAAAAAAAAAATAAATATTAAAATGAAAAAAATGTTAGCTGATACAATGATACAAGAGAAAGAAAAAAAGGAAATAATAATTAAAAATGAAGACTAATTTAAAAGGACAAGCATTAATTAATGATGTTAATGAAAAAAAATTAAAAAAAAATCCCGATTTTAAAGCAGGAGATACTGTTAGAGTTTTTATTAATTTTGAAGAAAATAATAAAAAAAAAATACAAATTTTTGAAGGTTTAGTTATTAGAAGAAAAGGAAGTAATATTTCTGAAACTTTTACAGTGAGAAAAGTTTATTCTGGTATCGGTGTAGAACGTATTTTTCCTTTACATTCTCCTTTATGTGAAAAAATAGAAGTGATTAAACGTGGCGTAGTACGTCGTGCTAAACTATATTATGTTAGAAATTTATCTGCTAAATCTACTAAGATTAAAGAAAAAAAATAATTTCCAAAATAAAATATTTTTTTAGCAATATTTTTTGGAAGAAAAAAAGGAGAATTATTATTTGTTATCGTTATTTCAAGAATTAAAATGGCGTAATTTGATAAAAAATTGTAGCGATGAAGAAAATTTAGAAAAAGTTTTGAATAATGAAAAAATAAATTTTTATTGTGGTTTTGATCCTACAGCAAATTCATTAACTTTAGGACATTTAGTTCAAATTAATACTATTTTATTATTTTCTAAAAATGGTCATTTTCCTTTTATTTTAATAGGTAGTGGTACGGGTTTGATAGGTGATCCTAAAGAAACAAAAGAACGAATGTTAATATCTGAAGAAAAAATTTTTAAAAACAGTAGTAGTATTAAAAAACAATTTCAAAAAATATTTTTTGATCAAAAAATAAAGTTTTTAGATAATTATGATTGGATATCTAAAATAAATTTTATTAATTTTTTTAGATTTTACGGAAAATTATTTAATGTTAATTATATGATTTCTAAAGATATTGTAGCGCAAAGATTAAAAAAAGGTATTTCATATACTGAATTTTCATATATGATTTTACAATCTTTAGATTTTTATCAATTATATCAAAATTTTAATATTCGATTACAATTTGGTGGTTCTGATCAATGGGGTAATATAACTAGCGGTTTAGAATTAATTCGTAAGATAAATTTCAAAAAAAGATATCAAAAACCTTTTGGTTTTAGTATTCCTCTTTTATTAGATGAAAAAGGAATTAAATTTGGTAAAAGTGAAAAAAATACTTTATGGTTAAATAAGGATTTAACTAATTCTTATAAAATTTATCAGTATTTATTAAATATAAATGATGATAATGTAATTAATTATTTAAAAAAGCTTACTTTATTAGTTTATGAAAAAATTGTTTTTTTAGAGAAAGAAACTAAAATCAATCCTAAAAAAAGATTAGCACAAAAAAAATTAGCGAAATTAGTTGTTTCGTTTTTATACGGAGAAAATGAATTTAAAAAATGTTTTAAAATAAATCAGATTTTATTTTATCAAAATATCAAAAGTTTAAGTTTAGAAAATTTTATGTTTTTATCGCAAAATTTAGATTGTATTAAAGTTAATAAAAAAAGTATTTTATTAGTAGATGCCCTTGTTCAAACTAAATTAGCAGAATCTAAAAATGAAGCTAGAAGATTTATTATTGCTAATTCCATTAAAGTTTTAGATAATTATATTAATGAAGCTAATTTTTATTTAGATTTAGAAAAAGCTTTTTATAACAAATATTTTTTGTTAATTAAAAAGAATAAGTTCCATGCTTTAGTTATTTTTGAGTAATTATTTTATTTAAAAAATCTTAAGAATGAAAAAATTTTTTTATGAAAATTAATGAATTATATCGTGATGTTATTATACAAAATTATAACAAACCTTTTAATAAAGGTTTATTATTTAAAAAAAAACCAAAAGGTTATAATGATTTTATAATTTCTTATTCTAAAAATATTTTTTGTAACGAATTTATTAAAATTCAAATATTTTTTGAAATAGATAAAATTTTAGATATTAGATACGAAACAGAAGGATGTATTATTTTAGTTTCTTCTTCTTCTTTAATGTCTTTTTTTTTAAAAAAAACACATTTAAAATTAAGTTTAGAAAAAATTAATAATTTTTTACAAATGATTCAAAAAAAAAAATTTGATTCTACATTAATTAATAAAGAATTATATGCTTTTCAAAATATTTCTTCTTTTCCAAGTAAAATAAACTGTGTGAGTATGCCTTGGTTATTATCTTTGAAGATTATTAATAAATATATAAAAAACAAAATATAAATATTTTTTTTCTTAAATAAATTTTAAAAAAAAAAAAAAATGATAGAATATTGTTATATTATTTTTAATGTTTAAAATATTGTTTATTAAAACAAAGGTATTGTTATGAAATTAATTAGGAAAAAAAGTTTTTGGATAAAAATTTCTGTTTTGTTATTGGTAATAGCTTTGGCTATATTTCTTTATGTTTTTTTAAGAAACAGATCGAAAGAAGAATTAACTAAAACACAATTTAAAGATACATTAATGGTGGGAACTACAACAGAAATTAAAAATGGTTTTGGTATTTTTGGAGCAGGAGAAAATACAACTAATCATGCTCAAGTTAGGAATTTAATACATGAATATCTTATAAGACCTGTAGAAATTAAATTAAAAGGAAAATATCATACTGATTATAAACCGGTATTAATAACTAAAATACCTGAATTGAAGGATATGATAAAAAAAGGCCCTTTTAAGGATTATTTTGAGTTTGATTTAAAACAAGGTATTAAGTTTCATAATGGAGATGAATTAACAAATGATGATGTGGTAGCTACTTTAGAGATGAATTCTAATTATAAAGGCGAACATTCTCAATTCATAGAAAAATTCCAAAAGTCTTCAGATCCGAATCAAAAATATAAATTTTATATTAAATTTAAAAATAGCGAAGATTTATTAAATTCGCATCATTTAAGTAAAATACCGATTATAAATAGAAAGATTAAAGAGCAAAAAGCTGATTTGGTTAGAAGTATTGGTTTAGGTCCTTTTAAATTAACTAAAATAGATCCGAATACAAAAGCTGTTGAACTGGATATTTTTGAAGAATATTATCAAAATCAAAAAAGAAATAATAATATTAAAAAAATTATTATTCGTTTAATTCCTTCTTTACAAACGCTTTATATGAATTTAGAAAATGGAAAATTAGACTTAATTTTAGAGAATGTAGAGCAAGTTTATTTAGAAAAAATAAAACAAAATGATAAATTAAAATTACTGGAATATGATAATTTAAATTTAACTTATATTTTATTAAATAGTGATAGTTTGAGTATTGAAAATAGAAAAAGTATTGTTTCCAAGCTTACTCCTCAATTAAAAGAACAAATATTATTAGATTTAGGGGAGGATTTATCTCATTATCAAGTAGTTAACAGTTTTTCTGATAATCGTTTAAAAGGAGCTCTTTCGGAACAAGAATTTAATGATATAATAAAAAATGAAAATCAAATTGTATCTAACAAACCTAATAAAAAAATTAGAGCATTATTTACTAATTTAGAAGAAACTAAAAACCGTTTTATGAATAAATTTATAGAATATTTAGAAAATGATGGATTTAAAGTAGAAAAATTACAGTTTGAAAAAAACGAAGTTATTGGAAAAGCTAAAGCAGGAGAGTTTGATATATTTTGTTTAACTGAATATTTAGAAAATACTTTTACTCATTATTTATTAAATATTTACTTTGGTAGGATTAATAAATCACAAAATACAAACGTTGTACAACAAGATACTTTTGAAAATACAGAAGCTTATTGTAATTTATCTTTTTTAGATGATCCTGAAATATATAACAGAATTGATCGATTAAAAACAGAAAAATTTAATAAACCAGAATACGAAAAAGTAATAAAAGAAATACATAGCTTATTAATTAAGCAATATGTAGCTATTCCTTTATTTCAAGTCAACAAGATTAGGAATGTTACCAGATCTAATATTGAAGATTTGGATATTGATATTTTTGGAGAAATTGATTGGCTAAAGATCAAGAAAAAATAAATAAAAAGTATTTTATTTATTTTTTAATTTTTTTTAATATTAAAAAGTATTTGAAAATTTAAAAAATAGAGATTGAGAATTTTTATGTCAAATTTATTATTATTTCGTTTAAAAAAAATATTTATGATTTTTTTAAATTTTACTTTAAATTTGATTTTATTTTTATTTTTTTTGTATGTTTTATTAATTTTGATTATTCCTCGAGAAAATATTCTAAATTTTTTTTATTTTCAAAATTTTCAAGTTGCTAGTAATAGTATGTATCCGCAAATTAAAGTAGGCGATCAAGTTTTAGTGAAAAAGATATCTAAGGAAAATTGTCACAAATTAAGACCATCTACTCAATTAGAAACAAAAGATGGTGATATTGTTATTTTTAAAGTTGATCCACAAAAATTTCCTCAGTTTAAAGATAAGTTGATTATACATAGGGTAGTAGCTAATAATATTGATCAAGAATATATTACAACTAAAGGGGATAATAATGAAAAAGTTAATTATTTTGAACAAAAAATTCCTTATGAAAATGTTTTAGCTATAAAAGTTTTTCAAATAGATTATAAATATGTTTTTTGGTTCAAAATTTTAGTTTTTATATTAATTAACGTTTATGCTATGCTTTATTTAGTTAACAAAATTTTTAATAAAAATTTTAATAAAAAAAAGAATTTATAAATTAAAGAGTAGGAGTTTTTTATTAATGTGGAAAGAATTTTTTGATAAAGAAAAACAGAAAATATATTTTCAGGAAATTTTTTCTTTTTTAAAAAAAGAATTTAAAAAAGGAAAAATAATTTTTCCTTCTTTTAGTAATATATTCCAAGCTTTTAAATTAACAAGTTTTAATCATACTAAAGTTGTTATTTTAGGGCAGGATCCTTATCCAGGTGTAAATCAAGCACATGGTTTATCTTTTAGTACGTTACATCATTGTACACCTTCTAGTTTAAAAAATAGGGCGAAAAAGAGGCTTAAATATCGAGTAATCTAACCAATTACACACGTTGTGATAATACGTGACAATAGTTAATCGGTTATTTCTACGAAAGAAGAAATAATTAAAGCAGATTATCAAAGTGAAAGACAGACTAAGTAGTTTAGTTAAAGAGCTTTTGCAAATTGAAGATGATAAATGGATAACCTCTGTAACGAGGCTAAGGGAAAAAAAGGAGTTAGCAAAAACTAACAGTTAACTACATTTACTGTTATTCTAGGGCTTTTATAAATTTGATATTTTTATTTATAACATTATCACATTAGCATTAACCTAGAATCTACCAAAAGAAATGGTATCTA
>NZ_JHUK01000009.1 GCF_003263355.1 Candidatus Phytoplasma oryzae
TTTAATTTTATATTAAAAAATTTTTTAATTAAAAAATATTAAAACATATTATGATATTGTTTATGTTTTATAAAATTTTATTTTTAAGTTTATTAATATTTATTATGTATTTTGTTTCTGAAAAAAATTTTTGTTTGCTTATTTTTTAACATATTAAAAATAATTATAACAAAATAAATTTTATTTTAATAATCAAAATGAAAATATTAAATAAAAAATTAATTTACAATAAAAAGTATAATTAAAAATATAAGCGAATATTTTCGAAAATATAATAAAAAATATAAGGTAAATAAAAAACAAACAATTTTTATAAAAGAAAAAAATATCTTTTAAAAAAAAGATTAAAATTATCATTATTTATAAATTTTATCATTATTTGAAAAATTATTTTATAAAAATTTTTAAGACTATTTTAGATTCTATAAGGAAAATTATTTTTTTATCATAATTTTTTATTATGATAACTATTTAATTTGTTTTAGTTTCTAAAAATTTGGTTTTATTTTATGTTTTAATTTTTATAAAAAGGAATATTTTTTATTTTTTTATGTTTTTATTAATATTTTTTAATTATTTTAACTTAATAATTTTAGATAAAATGAAAATTATTAAATTAACTTATTTAAGAACAGTTTTATTTTAACAATTGATTTTTTGTTAATATTTCGTCATGTTGATTTCTGGTGTTTCTGAATTTTAAAAATTTTTTAAGAAAGAAACTAATTAATTTTTAAATTTCACAGTAACTAATTTGTTAAATTTTTTTAAGTTTTAATATGAAAAAAGTAATATTTTCAAAATATTAACAAGAAAAGTAATTTTTTTTAAAACATCTAAAAAAACAAATAAAGAACAAATATAAACTGGAAAATAATTAATGTGAGAAAAATTAACAAAAAAATAAAATAATTTATTTTTTTGTTTTTAAAATAATTTTTTACTTTATTTTTTAAAAAAATAAATAAGAAGACGATAAATAATAAAAAAAATTGTTATTATAGTTGTAATAAAAGAGAAAACTTCTAAAAAATTAATTATTCAAAAACTTTTATTTTATAAACTTTTTACCTTTAATTTTTTTAAACAGAATAATCGATTTTTTATTTTTTATGTCGGAAACATATAGAGCAAAATTAACGAAAATATGAATAAAAAATAATTAAAAAAATAATAGTAAAAAAACTAAATAAATCAAATAATGAATAACAAATAATAATAAAAACCATAATAGTACATAATTTTTTAACTTTAAGATAAATTTTTTTAATAATTTCTAAATATTTTTTTCATTTTTAATTACTTTTTTCAAAAATGAAAAAAAAAAAAAACAAAAGGAAATAATTTATTCATTATAAAAAAATAAAATAAAAAACAAAAAGAAATATTTTTAAATCTTCAGGTTCGCCATATAAAGTAAACTTAAAAAAATATATTTCAATGCTGAAAAATATAAAATAAAAATAATAGAAATAATATAGGTTAACGCGATTTAGTATTGTTTAATTAATCAAATTTTTTTTATTTTATTCATAAACTATTCGTTATATTTTGAATATAAATATTTTGAAAGTACTTAACATATAAAAAATAATCTCATAAATAATAACATAATTTTTAAAAAAATAAAGATAATCATTAAAAAATCCTAAATTTAATTTAAAAAATAATATTTTTTATCAAAAAGGTACAATATAAGTAAAAATTAGAACTTACCTATATAAAAACCATAATATTTTATATCAAAAAGTAATTTTTAAAAGAAAGATACAAATTTTATTAAAGAATATAAAATTAGATCAATAAAACTTAGAGTTAATCAAGCCATAATCTTTTTCAAAAAAATTATAAAACTAATTTTTAAAAGAATACAAAATTTTTCTTAATTTAATTTCTAAATCTATTTGTTCTAAAGATATTTCGTATAATTGTTTTTTAAGTAAAGATTCTTTTTTTTTTGAAAAATATATTTTAAAATTTAGATAATTTAAATCGATTTTTGACTTATTAGGTTTTTTTTGATTTTCAATTTGTAATAAATATTTTTCTAATTCTTTTTTTAATTTAACAATTTCTTTTAAAATTGAATTTTTTTGTTTAGATAAATCATCTATTTGAAATTTTAAAATTTCCATTTCTTTTTGCGAAGAATCAAACATTTTTTCTGAAGAATCTGTTTTTTGAATTTTGGAATAAAATTTACCAGCAAAAACTAAATTTGTTTTATTAAAATTCACTAATAAATAAATAAAAAGCACTAAAATTAAATAAAATTTGAAATTAGATTTTATCTTTTTACAATTTAAATACATATTTAAAATATCTTTCTAATATAATTTTTTTTTAAAACTAAAGCAAACATACTTATTGTAACAATTTATAGCCATTAAAAATCATAAAAAAATAACGTGAAGAATTTTTTAAAGATTTAATAAAAAAGATTAATGTATTTCGTAATTCCTGGAAAAAGAATTACGAAATACATTAATCATAAATATTATGCTTGATTAAAAATATTTTTTGAAAAAATAAAAAATTTTTATGTAAGTTAATATTTAAACAAATTATGAGTCAAAATAGTATAAAATGAAAAAAGTAGTAAAAATTAAATATTTTTTAATTTACTTTGAATAAAACAATATAAGCTAAATTAGATAATATAAGTAGGATGAATTTTGAACCAAATTACGTGTAAAAAGAGTATGATTTTGTCTATAATATATTCATTTTATATATATCATTCATAAATATTTATTTTCCTTCGAAACCTTATTTGAAAAATAGATCATTTGATATGATTTTAAGATGCTCTTTCGAAAGCCATAAAAGTTTTTTTGTTTATATAAAAAAGCAAAAATTAGTTTTTAAACTTTATCAACTGTCATTCCTAAGTCTTCATCAAATTTTTTCTTGATATTATTCATGTAATCAATATATTCTTTGTTTTATTCTTTCTGAGTTTTGTTGGATATTTCTTGAATAAAATTAGGAAGACCCGATTCATAAAATTTCTTGCTTTTCGTTATAATATTCCCATATTTTTCTTAGGGAAAAATTATGGTCTCTATGTTAATCAGTTCTAATATGTCTATAGCATTTGAACCTTTTTTATTTACTACAAGAAATAAGTTAAAAATTTCTGTATTTCTAAAACAAGGTCTTTAATTTAACATCAATAAAAGATTAATTCTTTTTCCTTTTCGTCCTACTAATAAATATTAAATTTTATTATCATATTTTTTAATTCAATTAAGGAAGAATTTTTTATATTCTTTTAAAGTAAAATTTTCTTGTTCATCTAGATAAAAAATGAAAATATTTTTATATTGTATTCTTTTATTTTCCATTTGTTTACCAATTTTTTCTTGTATGTTTTTTTTACATATAAATCTGCAAACTAATTAGTAAAGTTGGTTTACATATAACTAATTAATTTCCAAATTTTTATGTAAAACTTACATAAAATAAATATTATTATTTATAAACCTAAAAAAAGAAAGACTCCAGTTTATACTACATCTTACTAACGTATAGACCAGGGTCTTTTCTATTATATTATACCTTGAGTTTTCAGAAGTATAATGTATTTTCTAAGAAGATTTTAATTGTAAGATGTTTTTAATGTCATTATAACATAAATTTCAGAATGTCAAAAGAAATAACATATATAAAAAACATCTTAAAAAAACCGAAATTCAGAAATAAATTAAAAAAATTTTACAAAATAATTTAATTTTTTAAATGATGTAAAAAATTTTGAGCTAAAGCATTTCTTTTCATATCATTAGTTGTTAAAATGCCTTTTATCAAAGCATCAAATTCTTTTTTTATTTCTTCTAAAGTAATTGATTCACTATTAATCCATTCAATAACAAAAGTATTAATAAAAAATTCCCTTTCTGCATCTACAATATTTAAAACATTGTCTTTAAATTCCAAAAATATATCTTTGTCAATCTCAGTCAAAATTGCTGAATATTCTTTTTGTTGTTCTAAATCATTTTTTGATTCTGCAGCAAAAATTAAATTAGGTTTTAAAATGATGAAAATTAAAAAAAGTGAAGTAGATATTAACACAATTTTTCGAAAAAACAAATTAAATTTTTTTTTCTTAAAATACATTGTTTCAGACTCCTTTTTTTATTTTATTTAAAATATAAATTTAAATACAATATCATAATAAAAAAAAGAAGTTTTTTTGTCTATTAAAAAGATATTTTTTATCCAAAAAAGATTAAAATATAAATAAAAAAATATATTTTGTAGAAAAAAAATATTATCTTTTAAAAAAAGAGTAGAGAGTAAGTAAAAGAGAGGGGGTATAAAATACTCAAAATAATTTTATGATATATATATACGTTTAAATTTTTAATAAAATAGAAAGAATTTATAAGTGACAATTGACTTCCAATTCGGCGATAATCAGGCTGCGAAATTTTTTTAAAAGCTTAAGAAACTATTTTTTCTAATAAGAACGTTTAATAAAAATATAAATAAATTTATTTAAATTATTTAAAATATATCCAGTAAAAAAAATAATACCAGATATACATGCAAGAGTTAGACAAACGCTTAATAATTTAGCTTGAACATCTAAATAATACTTTTGAATTTCCACATTACTAAATAAGTCTGCGTTTGCTTGATAAACATTAGAAATAGATTGAGGATCAAAAATATCAGTAATTAATTTACCAATTCCTCCTAAAAATTTTTTAAAACCCATATTTATTTAACTATCCTCCAAAACACTAAACAATTTCTCATAAAATTATTTTACATAAAATTAAAAATAAATAGGATTTAATAAACAGGATTTAAAGAATCTTTAACAGCTATTTTTTTAAAAAAAATAGCGTGCAGGCTTTTAAAGAAATAAGAAAAATTTTATATGTTAGTTAATATTTAAGTGAGTCATGAGTCGAAACAGTATAAAATGCAAAAAAAGTAGGAAAAATAAATATTTTTTTGGATCACTTTTAAAAAATAAATATGTATGAGTCAAGTGTGTCAAAATAGGTGAGTCAAAAAAAAGTAAGTCCAAATTTTTATGCAAAAAAAGTTAAATATAATCAAAAAGTGTCATGTCGACTCATGATTCAACTAATATATAAACACATATGAATTTATTTTCCCTCGCGCTCTTTTTTTTTTATAAGTAGATCATTTGATACGCTTTTAGCGTATGTTTTCTTAAAAGATCATCTGCATCTTTACAATTTAAATATTTTTTATTTATTTTATTTATTTTATTATTATTTATTTTTTTTATTTCATTAATTATTTTATTTTCTTCTAATTGTTTTTTAATTCTTAAAGCATTTTTTTCTCCTGCTTCGTCATTGTCCAAACTAATTAAAACTTTGATTTGATATTTTTTTAAAAGTCTAATAACAGTCTCTGAAAGATATTGAGTAATTGTGATCATGCTAACGGCATTAATAATCCCATGTTGATGACAACTTATTACGTCATAAAAACCTTCATGGAGAATCATGGTTTTGGTTTTTAAAATACTGAGCCAGGCTTTGGTAAAGCCGTAAGGAAAATAAAAGATATTCGTATGACTAAAGTTTTTTAAAGCTTGGTATTTAGGATTGAAACGATCAATTGGATGATGATAATTATGTTTAAAGAAATGAAGGGTATGTTCTTTATATTGAATAGGAATGACGATACAGTCATTTAAAGCATCGTAAGTAAAAGAACTATTTTTTTTTTAATAAACCTAATTTGATAAAATAAGCTTCTTCTAAGTTTTGTTGTTGGACGTAAGAAACTAAGAATTGATTGTTTTTATTAGTTGCTCCTAACTGAAAAGCTTTTATCGTTTCTACTTTTAATTTTCTTTCTTTTAAAAGATACGTAAGGGCTTTCGGATTATGAAATAATTGTTGTTGATAAAAGTTAGTAATTTTGCCAAAAGTATAAGAAAGTTTTTGAATAATTTTTTGTTTAATTAAAAGGTTTGCTTGTTCAGTTTGGGGTTTTTGATAAACATTTTTTTTGTCTAATCTTCTTTGATTTTTAATTGTTTTATTTTCTTCTTGTTCTTTTAAAAAACAATAATCACTACTTTCATAAAAGTTTTTTAAATCAATAATACTTTCTTTGATCTTTTTACAAGTATGTTGTTGATAGATGTCGATAACATCAAAGTCAACAAGTACCATAACTCCAACACCAGACTTTATTTTTATGGTTAATTTTAGCTGATAAGCCGCTTTTACTTTCATGAAAAAGATAATAATTAAAACGAATGTCTTGAGAAGCGTTTAAAGGAACTAATTTTAAGTGTTTTAACAGAACTAACATTTCTATTTTTTTAACATCTTCAATCATTGATTTTCACTTTTTTTTGGACGTCCTCTTTTTCTTTTGTTTTAAATAACATTTTATCTTCTAGTTTCATGAAAACAACATTTGGTCTTTCAAGTAAATATTTCATATCAGCAAGACGTTTTTCAAAATATTCTTGAAAAGAATTTTGTGGATTATAAATAAAAATATTTAATTTTATTTCAAAATATCTTTATCAGATTTAGATTTAATTATTTTAATAGTATAAATTTCATTTTTTTCCGTAAGAATTTTTTGAAAGATTTTTTAAATTCAATAAAAAATTATAAAATTATTTCTAATATCTATTTTTGCTGCTTATAAAATTTATTAATGTTATTGTTTCGTTAGTTTATGTTTCGATTTTTAATAGAATAGAAAGAATTAAGAAAAAAATTAACAATTTTTAAAACTTTGGGTTAATTAAATTGAGTTTTTTATATAAATAAAAAGAGTTCAATATGTTTTAAAAATCTTTTTAACATACTTTTAAAATACATTGATCATAAAAATTATACATATTGAAAATCATTCATAAAAAAATCTATAAAATTAAATTTTTTATGTAAATATTTTATTTTTTAATAAAAAATTATTTTTTCAAAAAATCTTTTTTATTAATTAAGACTTTAAAAATATAATTTTTAAACTAAAATAAAATAATATTTATAAAAAAACGAAAAACTTTCAAAAAAATTTTTATTAAATATTCATTCTTTTAAAAGTAAAAAGTTAAGAAAATGTTAACAATTTCTTAATTCTTTCTGTTTTATTGAAAATTTAAAATATAATACCAAAAAATAAAAAATTAAAAATTTTTATAATATAAATACATTTTTTTAAAAAATTCTTCACGTTATTTTTTTATGATTTTTAATGGCTGTAAATTGTTACAATAAGTATGTTTGCTTTAGTTTTAAAAAAAAATTATATTAGAAAGATATTTTAAATATGTATTTAAATTGTAAAAAGATAAAATCTAATTTCAAATTTTATTTAATTTTAGTGCTTTTTATTTATTTATTAGTGAATTTTAATAAAACAAATTTAGTTTTTGCTGGTAAATTTTATTCCAAAATTCAAAAAACAGATTCTTCAGAAAAAATGTTTGATTCTTCGCAAAAAGAAATGGAAATTTTAAAATTTCAAATAGATGATTTATCTAAACAAAAAAATTCAATTTTAAAAGAAATCGATCAATTAGAAAAAAATTTGTTATATCATTTAAAAATAAAAAGTAAAAAAAATCCTAATGAGTCAGAAAGAAAATCAAGTGCTTTAAAATTTCAAATACATTTTTTAAAAAGAGAAAAATCTTTGCTTAAAAAACAATTATACAAAATATTTTTAGAACAAATAGATTTAGAAATTAAATTAAGAAAAATTTTGTATTCTTTTAAAAATTAGTTTTATAATTTTTTTTAAAAAAATCATGGCTTTGTTATTGCTAAATTTAAAGTTGTTAATTTCTTCTAAATATTTTTTATTTGATGCAAAATTTAAAATATATTAACGAAAAATTAATTCTTTAAGAATTTATTACTTACTTTTTAAAAAGAAAAAATTTGTTTTTTAAAATTTTTTGTATAAAATTTATCTATTATTTTAAATTAAATAAATAAAAGAAAGGTTTAATTGTTTATGTGTTGTGGTTTTGAAATATTGGTAATGGCTATTATATTTTATTTAATTTTATATAAATAAAATTTTTTAATGTATTGATTCTTTAATTTTTAGTTTTGTTGAGATTTTTTTAAGATATGTTATTTTTTTGGTATTATAGAATTATTTTTTCCACTTTTAAAAATAAAAATCGTATAATTTTCTTTTCTTTAGTTAAAAATAAAGAGTTATATGTTGGATATCAACATCATTGATGATTAAAAAAGACATATAAGCAAATGTTAGCAAATAAATTGTAAATAAACGCGTATTAAATATAAAAATATTTTCATTTTTTATCTAGATGAACAAGAAAATTTTACTTTAAAAGAATATAAAGAATTCTTCCTTAATTGAATTAAAAAATATGATAATAAAATTTAATATTTATTAGTAGGACGAAAAGGAAAAAGAATTAATCTTTTATTGATGTTAAATTAAAGATCTTGTTTTAGAAATACAGAGATTTTTAACTTATTTCTTGTAAATAAAAAAGGTTCAAATGCTATAGACATATTAGAACTGATTAACATAGAGACCATAATTTTTCCCTAAGAAAGATATGGGAATATTATAACGAAAAGCAAGAAATTTTATGAATCGGGTCTTCCTAATTTTATTCAAGAAATATCCAACAAAACTTAGAAAGAATAAAACAAAGAATATATTGATTACATGAATAATATCAAGAAAAAATTTGATTAAGACTTAGGAATGACAGTTGATAAAGTTTAAAAACTAATTTTTGTTTTTTATATAAACAAAAAAACTTTTATGGCTTTCGAAAGATCTTCGACTGTTATGCAAGCTTTGAAGAATAATTTTATGCGAGGTCAAAGAATAACTGATAGTTTATAAATAAAGAGATTGAAAGACTTTTGATATTAACGAATCAACAAATAAAATTCATCATTAATCATATAAAAAACAATTAGAAGAAAATAATTAATGAAATAAAAAAATAAATTGAAAATATTTAAATTATAAATATGTTGTAGATGATATATTAAGAAAATATGACGTAAAAAAGTATAAAAAAATCTTTTGTTTTAAAAAAAATCTTTTCACTGTTTATTTTTTTTTAATGATTTTTAATTGTTTTAAATTGTTATAATAAATATGTTTGTTTTTGATTTAAAAAAATTATTTAAGAAATTGAATTCAGAAAAGTAATTATATTTTTTAAATAGTTTTTAATTTATATAAAAAAAAAGAAAAATAATGATTATTAATTATTTTTCTTTATAAAATTATTATGAAAAAAATTTAATTTTGTTTAATGGTTTAATTTATAGATAATTTTTTATATAATTATTTGTTTTTATAATGAATTTTTGTGATTTTATATTTAAATTTTTAGATAAACTTGAAGACATACAAGTACTATTAATATTTAATTTGTTTAAAATTTCTTTTTCTTTTAATGTCTTAAAATTTTTTTGGTTTTGCTTCATTTGTTCTTGAATATGAGTAATTTTTTCAGTTTCAGCTTGTAAAATAGCTTGTAAATGTTCATTTTTTTTTTGGTTTTGCTTCATTTGTTCTTGAATATGAGTAATTTTTTCAGTTTCAGCTTGTAAAATAGC